>JAUYOQ010000338.1 GCA_030697975.1 Nitrosopumilaceae archaeon
CCAAAAGTGTTGAGATTTTGTTTTTTTGGCTCTAGCATTGCGACATCGACAAATCTAATCTTGTCTTGACTTTTTGCCAGAATTTTTAGATAACAAATGTCATATTCAAAAGACTCGTTCATGGCAATTCGTCCTGGTACAATAATTTCAGAGTAAATCATTGAAGCATTATCATGTACATCAAGTGAAACTTTTTGGTAAAATCTGGAATTTCTATATGGAATTATCTGATCTGGAATAAACTCTAGATAACAATTTTCATCTACTGTTACATTGACTAGCTGTGTTGCAAAGTTTGAATCCATCTTGTAGAGTCGTGTTGCGCCTTGTGTAGTAAGATGAGCTACTGCATTATCCTTTAAGGAAATATCCATCCTATACCTGTCACCCTGCAATATACCACCTGATGGGGAAACAATCTGAAGATATGCCATAGAAGGAAGCTCGGTTTCATAATACAGCGCCCGTTGTGTCAACAAAGGAACCTGAGAAGTTTGTTCTTTTACTATTGTTTTGCCGCTATGCGGATCTCTTTTTAATCCAAGTGATAAATAACCTAACTTTCCAACAGAACCAACACCAAGTTGTTTTACTTCAGAATCATATGCAAGAATCTCACTTGGCAAATCATCTGGTGTGAAAAAATCAATATCTTGCATCTTTTTTACCTTTTTAGCTGTTGTGCTTTTGGAGGCTCATCAAACAAAATATCATGTATTATGTGTGATGCGACTAGATCAATTCCCTTGTCTGTTTTGCAATTAACAAAAACATATGGTTTGTCACCTCTTACTGCCTTTGCATCGCTTTCCATTATTTCCAAGTCTGCGTTTACAAACGTAGCAAGATCAATTTTGTTTATCACAAGCAGGTCAGCAGTTTCAATTCCCAGTCCTCTTTTTCTTGGATACTTGTCGCCACCAGCCACGTCTATTATGTAGATAAAATAGTCTGCCAAGGCAGGGCTGAATGTAGTTGTTATGTTGTCGCCTCCGCTTTCTATTATGATAAGGTCAAGCTCCTGATGTTTTGCCTCCATTTCCTCAATTACAGCCAGATTCATTGAAGGGTCTTCACGAACTGCAGTGTGTGGACATCCGCCAGTTGCAAGGCCAACTACCAAATTTTCTGGAAGCAAGCCTCTTTTTGTTGCTAAATTTAGTCGCATTCTATCAGCG
>JAUYOQ010000343.1 GCA_030697975.1 Nitrosopumilaceae archaeon
TTTTGATCCAGTCGGTCTTTGACTGCTGGAAGTTTTAGATTTTCTTCTAATGTATCACCAGCAACTCTCATAACTCCTAACTCTACTGCTTTTTCTTTTGAAATAAGAAAAGTTTTAGCTAAAAAGATGGTTCCAATTCCAGTAAGAATTAAGCCTATTATTTCAAACCACATAGAGATCCTGAGGATCCTGATTTAATATAAAACAATGGTGATTATTCGATTACCTTTTTCATCGTACCAGACGAGTTTTTACAGTTTTAAGATCCGACGACAACTTTACAGCACCCAAAAAAGTCATAGTCATAAGATATGATTATTTAGTTTCATTCGTAAAGTCTTAAATCATTATTTAGTAACGATTCAGTAATTTGGAACTACCACGTGGAATGAAGGACTTTGAACAAGATGAGCTTGAAAAAATCGAACTTGTTCGAAAAAAATTCCTTGAAATATCAAAACTTTTTGGATTCAAACGAATAGAACCATCACCAATTGAGCTACTATCTACACTTGAAGCAAAAAGTGGTTCTACAATTAGAGATGAAATCTATTATTTCAAAGACAAAGGAGAACGTGATGTTGCACTACGATTTGACTTTACAGTAGGTCTAACACGTTATGTAGTATCACAAAAATCACTCAAGCTTCCAGCAAAGATATCATCATTTGGTGGAGTATGGAGATATGACGAGCCACAAAAGGGACGATACCGATTCTTCCACCAGTGGAATATCGAAATTTATGGAAAGCCAAGCATAGAATCAGAAGCTGAAGTAATCGAGTTTACCTCAAGACTCTTTGACGCATTAGGACTAAAACACATCATAGTTGACATAAACCACAGAAGCCTAGTAGAGTCTTACATCAAATCTGTGCTAGGAACAGAAGACAAAGCAAAGATCTCAGATATTTTAAGGGCAGTTGACAAGACTTCAAAGAAATCAAAAAATGAAATCCTCTCAGAGTACCAAAAAAAGGGTTATTCTAAGGAAAAATTAGAAAAAATACTAGAATTTTCAAAGATAAAAGGAAGCCTTAACGAAGTTGAAATGAAATTTGATGTCTCAAAGCTGGAATCTTGGTCTGATCTCAAAAACCTATGGGATTCGATTCAAAACCGTGATGTAAAAAACATCAGAATAAACTTTGGAATAGTAAGAGGGCTTGACTATTACTCCGGAATGGTTTTTGAGGTCTTTGATGAAAAATCTGATCTTGGAGCTTTAGCTGGTGGTGGAAGATATGACAGCTTGGCAAAGGCATTTGGGCGAGAAGATCTTGGAGCAACAGGAGTTGCAGGTGGAGTCGAGCGAATCATACTGACAATGGAAGAGCAAGAAATTACAAAGCTAGAACAATCAAAGTCGGTTTCTGTTTTGTATGTAAATGATGAGATGCAAAAACATGCAACGAGTCTTGCATCAAAACTACGACAAAAAGGAATCCCAGTTGAAATCGACCTTTCAGGAAGATCATTAAAAAAACAGATGGAATCTGCCTCTGAATCAAAATTTGCAGTAATTGTAGCACCAAAAGAGTTCTCATCAAAATCACTTATCTTACGTAATATGGAAGATGGAAAGGAAAAGCATATCACAGTTGATGAGCTTTTAAAAAACCCAAAATCGATTCTTAATTTGTAAAGGCCCGAGTAAGCATCATTATCTCAGGACCATTTGTCAAGGTACCAACTACAATTGACTTGTTATTTGCCAAAATTCCAGATGATACAAATGGAATTCCACCGTTTATTGTAGCAGGTTCTACATTTACACCCAAAACACTTGAGATTGTTTTAATGTCCTCATCATCTGTTTCTGGATGAATTATCCCGCCATGTGATGTTGCAACAATCATTGCTCCAACTTGATGATATCCTGCAACCTTTTTCTGAATAACCTCAACGCCTAAAACATCTTGAATTTTTTTGAGGTTTTCCTTTGGAATCATAGGTGAGACTATACATCCTTTGTCATTTGCACAAATAAGATTACCAAGGGCGGTAAACTTTGTATCCAAAACCCCGACATTTAGATTGGTTGACTTTTTCAGATGTTCTAGTTCATGTTCAAAACTGATGTTTGGCAAAAGTATTCCATTGTTGTTTGCAACCATGAGGATACCGATCAACCTAGTGTTTGCAATTGATGTAAAAATAAAATCGGTTTTTAGATATTCAGCTAGATTCTTTGTCTTTGTCTTTGCAAACCCGTTTGGCAGAAAGACAAAACTGTCATTTACTTTAGTGTAAACACCGATGTTTGGACCTCGGTATACATCATACTTGATAATATCCAACATCGAAATTTCATTTACAAAAGATATGAACGTAAGGGGAAGCAAGTTTACAAAAACGGTGTTATAATTTACTTTGCCGCACCGATCTTTTTGTTTAGTTTTAACTAATTTGGTCTAGATTTAAATAACATTTATCCGAAAAACCTACATGCCAATTGCAGAAGACTATCCAAAAGGTCTGAAAACTATTGGAAAAATCATGCTTGCTGGCGGTGAATACTACCATTGGGTTTGGGGCCCTGGTAGATCAAAGGCTGAAGCTTTTGAAAGCGATGTAGTAAAGGCTGCATACAAGGCCCATGGCGAAAAACAGGTTCCACTAGGTGGTAGTGGTACAATGGTTGCAGTTGACTGGGATTCTTGTGTTGCAGACGGTGCATGCATCGAGGCATGTCCAGTCCAAGTATTTCAATGGTATAGAACCGAAAAAGACATTCCTGCTATAAAGGCAATAAATGAAACCTTTGCAGGAACTGGCTCGACTGTTAAAGAAGAACGAAAGGACTTTAGCGACAAAGCCGATCCAATTCGAGAGCATGATTGTATATGGTGTATGGCATGCGTTTCAGTATGTCCTCCTCTGGCTGTCAAGGTTGATCAATCAAACTTGGAATACCACGAAAAGGCAGCCGGAACTTATCAGAAATTAGGTTCTGGACAGGAAAATCCACACGCACATCACTAGACGCTTCTCTCTCTTTCTTTATTTTTCATAGATTTGGTACTATGTGATATTATCAAATTAGAATTAAAACAAATTTTAATCAGTTGTTAGCATCAAATTCCGCAGAGGTCGCCTAGCTCGGTAGGGCGCGGGCCTTGAGAGCCTGTGTGCGCAAGCATCCGAGGGTTCAAATCCCTCTCTCTGCGCTATTTTCCAAACTTTCCAAGCTCAGCTAAAAGCGCAGTAAGTTGGATCTCAGAATTTGCTCCAGACAAAATCCTATAATCATATTTTGCAATTACCTGTAAAATTTCCTCCAAATGATCAGTTTTTTGTTTAAACACACTTTGATTGATGTATTTTAGAAAATCAGATTCTGACATTCCGTAAACCTTGATGAGCTCAATCATTTTGTTTCTTGCATCTGCAAGTTTTCCACCAAGTGCAAGTTTTAGTACAACATCGACATCATTTGTTTTTGTTAGTCCAGCAGATTTTTTGACATTTTCCTCAGTTATACTTCCCAAACTTGCAGCTGCTTGCATTACGTTTATTGCATGACGCAAGTCGCCTTCTGAATAATCATAAATGGTACTTAGTCCTTTGTCATCTGCCTTTACTTTTTCCTTTTTTGCGATGTTTTTTAGATGTGCTACCACATCTTTTTCTGCAATCCTTGTAAACTTGAAAACTGCACATCTGCTTTGAATTGGGGCTATAATGTTTGAAATGTTGTTTGCAATTAAGATAAACCTGCAATACTTTGATGTGCCTTCAATTATTCGTCGCAGGGCAGTTTGTGCATCAGATGTCATCTCGTCGGCTTCATCTAGTATTATTAATCTAAATGGAATATTGGGATAAATTCCTATAGCAGAAAATCTCTTGACTTTTTCTCGTACCATGTTGATTCCTCTTTCATCTGATGCATTGAGCTCAAGTGTATCTCCTTTCCAACCCTCTCCAAGAATCTCTTTTGCCAAACATAATGCAGCTGTTGTCTTGCCAATTCCAGCCGATCCAGAAAACAAAAGATGAGGCATTTCTGAAGGATTTTTCATTAGAACACTTAGACTTCCAACAATATCTTTTTGGTTTACAAGATCTGCAAGTTTTGTGGGACGATATTTTTCAACCCACAT
>JAUYOQ010000001.1 GCA_030697975.1 Nitrosopumilaceae archaeon
ACTGTGAAACCCGTAGTAATAATTTCAACATATCCAGACAAAAAATCAATCACAAAAATTGCAAATATGCTAGTAAAAAGGCAAATTGTAGCATGTGTTAATTTTGTCAAAATTAGCTCAGTTTATAGCTGGAAGAAAAAAATTGAGAATACTTCAGAGTATCTTGCTATTTTTAAAACAACCAAAAAAAATATTAAAAAATTAAAAAGTGAGATAAGAAAAACACATCCATACGAGGTTCCAGAGATAGCTGAGATTACAATTAGTTCTCTAAATAATTCATATCTAAAATGGTTAATTGATTCAACAAATTAATATTCCAAAGCAAATCTCAACAGAGATACTATGCCACCTAGGCCAGAAACTCTCAAGCCTGCATCAGTAGTTGAATCTACACCATATACTTTAGCTCCCTTACTTTCTATATTATTTAGTAATTCGATTACTTTCTCTTCATCTTCAGTTTGTATGATCTTTTCAGAAAATACAAGAGATTCTATAGCCCCATATTGATTAGCTTTTAGTGTCTCATCAAATCCCATCGTGAATTTTCTACTTTTTTTGTTAGCTCTAATCATTATTTCATCAATAATAGACAAAACTTTGGCAAGTTTGCTATCAGACATTATCTCTTTCATTGACTGTGACTTTGTGAATGTGTATAGACCATCCTCGCCTCCGGAATCTATCCCATCTATAACTTTGTATTCATTACCAATTGTTGTTTTTTGTAGAAAATTACTAAATCTTTTTTTTGTTTCACTTGGACCAAAAATTATAATTTGATCTCCTTTATTTATTAAAGAGGAGACAGCTTTTTGAACATTCTCAAAAAATCGCTCTATGTTAAAATCAGATTTGTATTGTTTTCCACTTGATCCTGAGTAAATATTTGGAATAATTTGTAAATGTGTACCTTTTAATCTCCCAATACCACATACGCTAGTATCCAACGCAACAAGTAAGAATCCAACATTTTGGTTATTTGTTTGTAGTAATTTTTTTTCTATTGGTGTCCATTGTTTTTTAATTAACTTGAAGCTTTCATTCATTGTTATCATAAAAGAATGGTGAGATCCTTTCGGAACAGATTCATTATTTGACTCGACAATTATGCCATGTATACGTAGTCTATCTAAAACATTATCCAATGATACCTTTTCTACATCAAGTCCTATTCTTATTCTAACTCGCTCTCCTTTATCAGGTCTTGAATAATCCTTTTCAAGTTTGATGATTCGAGTGGTATCGCCAACAATTCTATCTCCTTTTTTAATTATCCGGCGTAAAGTTATGAGATCATCTGGTTCTTCAGGTATTAACGCAATTGAATGTTGGTCTAAAATTTTGGTAATCACGTTAAAATCATAATTTTAAAAAAGAGAAAAGAATGTTAGCTTGTTATTTCATTAACTTTAGTCTTATTTTCTTCATTCTTTTTTCGCAAATAATTTTCTACCCATTCCATCGTTATAACTCCACTTTCAGCAAGATTAACAAGCGAATTTGGTGATGCTTCACCTGTAACTTTGCCACTCTGTCTTCTAATCTGTCTCCATTTTAAACTAGTATTTCCACTTTTTGAATTATAGATTATTCCTAAAACATCCCGGGCATTTACAAAAGTTATTTCGCGAATTTTTTTTAAAGTTACTTTATCTGCGGCTTCTACATAAATTGAACCATACTCGTCATCTCTTTCTGGGAAAACCTCGTAATCTTCCAAATAACTACTAGGAGTAAATGAACTACATGTGCTTGTTATTATAAATCGCCTAAAACTTTCAAGTGACGCGGGTGTATCTATAATGACCATTTGTGATCGATAGGTCTCGCTTATTTATCAAGCTTCGTGAAAGACTCAATTACTATTTTTGTGAAGTTTGTGCTGCAGGCGTTGATGATTCTATCCATTTGATTTAATGATGTGGATCTTGAGTTCTGAGCCTGCTCTTAACCTGTGCTATAAAATGAATTTAATTTTTAAAACCATTTAACTTGTTTTTCTTGAAGTATTTCTGAATTCATCATCGTGATTTTGAGGACCATGACCACATTTAGCGCATCCAACTTTGAAACCATTTGCGTCTTTTTCATAAGTTTCACAGCCACAAAAACACGTCATATTATTACCAACATTTTATTATGATTTAATTATTGCAGCAATTTCCACGAGGAATGTTATGTTCGTGTGGACATTTTCTTGGATGTTTTAGCATTGTACAAAGAGCATCAGTGAATTGTTTATTCATATGATGTTCTATGCCACAGACCATTTCCTCATCTATTTCCACTTTTAACGCACTATTCATTAAAACTTCCAAAAGCCTGCTATTTCTCATCATACTAGCTCCGATTCTTTCTCCTTCTTCTGTTAATTCTACTCCAGCTTTGTTATAATTTACAAGATTTTTCTCATTAAGTTTTTTTAACATTTGAACAACGCTTGGTTGTCGTACGTTTAACATTTTTGCAATGGTACTAATTTTTACAGGTTCTCCTCTTTCTTTAATATGCCAAATTGCTTTTAGATACATTTCTACATGTTCTGCTTCTGCGGTTCCTACGAATAAGACCTCTTCATCTAATGTATCCATATTATACCTCCTCTGAATCTTTTAATAAGTATTCAAAGTACTCTCTTGCAAATCCTGCAAGACCTGCATGATCAGCCCAAATTGCAACCATATCCAAAGAAGATGAATCATCAATTTCTGGTCCAAGTAATATCACTACATAACGTTTATCAGAAATTATCCCGCCACCAAATAACCCTTTTTTGAGCTTGACCTTTGCCACCCTTGAAATTGCAGTTAAAGAATCCTTGTCTATCTTATCTGATGTTAATATTGTAACATCAACTCCTCTGTCATGAAGGGAGCGAAGCTTTGGTAATGACTGCTTAACTAACTCTTCACTAGCCTTTGGAACTGCGATAAGGACCTCATTTCTACAAGACTCTATTATTTCTAGAATCTTTGCAACAATGTTAACGGCACCTGATAAAACCCAAATATCAGGGCGTTCACTAGAACCACTTTTTTCATATAGCGGAACAAGTTCGTTTAAAATAACATTCTGGTTCTCCTTAAACTCTGTATCTGCTTTTTGCTTGGTAACATCAAGTCCAGTTGTAGGCGATTTAGCCATGTATTTGGTAGGTCTTGAGTCATCAGAACCTATCCACCCTTTTTCTTCCAAGGCGCCTAAAACCTCATAAATTATCGAGTATGGCACACCTGATTTCTGACTTAGATCAGATGCGGTAAGCTCACCTGATTTCAGCAATGAAGTAAAAGTTTTGATTTCATAACTAGTAAGCCCTATTTGCTCTAGGGCTTTTCGTGTCTTGTCAGAAATACTCATGCGATCTACTCGACGCTTTTTGATATTTAAACCCCATACGAATAT
>JAUYOQ010000008.1 GCA_030697975.1 Nitrosopumilaceae archaeon
GTCTCAAAAGAGCTTGACTCTAATTCTGCCAAAACGCTAGTTGGCGAAATAATGGAGCTTGCAAAAAATGACTGATCTTAGAACATATCTTGGTATAATCAAAAAATCAGGCCAGCTAAAAACCATACGAAAAGAGGTATCAACGAGGTATCAGATTGCAGCAATTACTGCAAAGCTAGACGGCTCTTATGCCGCACTTTTTGAAAACATTAAGGGCAGCAAGTTTAGGGTTGTAACAAATTTAGTTGGAACAAGGCGCAGGTTTGCCCAAGCTGTTGGCGCAAAAGAGTCAGATATTCACAAAAAGGTAATTTTTGCCATAAGGCATGCAAAAAAGCCAAAAACTATACCAAAAGGCCTGTTTTTTGAAAACAAGACAAAAAGCCTCTCAGCTTTGCCAATCATAAAACATTTTGAAAAAGAGCCTGGGCCATTTATCACCTCATCAATAATTTATGCAAAAAATCCAGAAACAAGAGCACAAAATTCTTCATTTCATAGACTGTTGCCGCTTGACCAAAAGCACTTTTCTGTAAGAATGGTTGAAGGACGGCACTTGCATCGAACATTTTTGGATGCAAAACAGCACGGCGAAGATCTAAAGGTTGCAATAACAGTTGGAGTACATCCTGCAATTTCTATAGCTGGTGCATATCAGGCAGAATGGGGAAAAGATGAAATCGAAATTGCAAACTCAATACTAAACAATAGATTGACAATGACAAAATGTCCCTTTACTGGCCTTTTTGTGCCATCAAATGCAGAAATTGTCATGGAAGGCAAGATTCTGCGCGATAAGACCCACAAGGAATGGATGGTTGAGATGCTCAGGACATATGATTTTGCAAGAATGCAACCAGTTTTTGAGCTAGAATCACTATACTATAGAAACAATCCAATTTTTCACGATATTCTCTCAGGATATTCAGAACACAGGTTGCTTATGGGAATGCCAATTGAGGCAAAACTAACTGGTGAGCTAAAACGGACATATCCACAGACAAAACAGGTTTGCCTTACAAATGGCGGATGTAGCTGGCTGCATGCAGTTGTCCAAATAAGAAAAAGAAGGGAAGATGATCCAAAAAAAATAATCAAAAAAACCTTTGAAACACACAGGTCACTAAAAATGGTTACAATAGTTGATGAAGACATTGATCCTACAAGTGCAGAATCTATAGAATATGCGATGGCAACAAGATTTCAAGCAGACCGTGACTTGGTAATAATAAAAAATGTACGTGGCTCTAGTCTTGATCCATCAAGTGATCAAAAAAGGCTTAGAACTGCAAAGATGGGGCTTGACGCAACAAAGTCATTTCATAAACGAAAGGAAGGATTTGAGATTGCCAAGATTCCAAGCGAAAACAAAACCTCACTAAAAGATTATTTTTAATATGTCTTAATAGATCCACAAAGTGAAAACATGGAGACTGCATACGTTCTAATTAATTGTGATTTGGGAGTAGAGACTCAGATAATCAACGAGTTAATGAAAATACCTGAGATAAAAGAGGTAAGGGGCACATTAGGCGTTTTTGACATATTTTGCAAAATTGAGGCTGATAAAGAAAAGCTAACAGACATTATTACAAACAAGATTCGAAGAATACCAAAAATTAGAAACACAAACACTATTCAAGCCATTCTATCGCAGGGTGGAAGATAGCTAAGTTTTTTTACCTTTTTCAGTCATACGAAAAAACTCACTACTTTTGATTTTATTGAAATATTCAGTTACCTCCTCATCGGTTAGCTCAGAATTTGTAGTTTTGGCAATTTCTAACATGCATGATGTTAATTCCTTTTTTGTGTGCTCATCGATAGGTTTGGAACAATGACTACAAATTTTTTCATTCATGCATGAATTACGTTTACCAAGTACAAGAAGTTTCTAAATCTCAGTTTCAACTACATTTACAGTCAGAAGCAATGGACGTGAAAGTGGAGTAGGACTGTCCACGCTTTCCCAAACAAAAATCTGAACAGTATATGTTCCTGCTTGTGTCGGTATCCATGATTGTGCTGGCGAAAATGTCTGATATGGAGATAGATTTCCTGTAAGCCAGGAAAGTGAAACTACGATGTCATTTTCGTTGTGGATCTGTACAATATATGCAAACTTTTGATCCCTGTCTTGACCATTTGATAAATCTGCAACTATCATGACTTGGTTGTCAACCTGTATAGTATTATCATCATCTGAAACTAGCTTTGCACCCTGCAGAACAGAGTCACCTATTGTTGCTGCATAAGAAAACACAAAAGAGGATATGGTACATATGAAAAAAACTGCGATCATTGCGAATTTTTGCAACATCTAGGATAAAGTGATGCACCAGATAAATCCCTTAGGATATAACATCATCTCAAAACTCGCCTAACCTTCCTAGCTTTAAATTATCCCCAAGCAAAAAGCTTCCATGTCTACAGAAAACAGAGATACAGTTGTCACGTCTACAGAAAACAGAGATAAAGTTGCCACATCACAAAACAGAGATACAGTATACATCGGTAAGAAACCGTTAATGGCGTATGTCACATCTACGCTGATTCAGTTGGCAACCTTCCCGCAAGTAACTATCAAGGCAAGAGGAATGAGCATAGGACGAGCAGTAGATGTAGCACAAATCATCTTACGCAAGACTGACGCCGGACACTCAATAGGAAGCATCAAGATAGACTCTGAATTACTAGAGTCACAAGACGGAAGAACAAGAAACGTTTCCACCATAGAAATCGCAGTAAAGAGAAACACCTAAGACCTCTTTACTAGACATTTTTCTTGAATCATTTATCAAAGTTACTAACCCTCTCACTCTACCTAAACCCTCATTAATTATTCTTGTATACTCTTACCATGAAATCAGCTGAAGGAGAATGGGTAAACTTACTTGCAGAGGTATTTGAGCGACTAACTGACAAACATGCCTCAATAACATATAACTTCAATGACGTAACATTTGAGCTAGACAAGTCAAACACTGGTGGAAAATTTCTTCCTGCAGGTAAGATCAAGATAAATGGCAAGATAACAATAACTGCGGGCTAGAAACTATGGATACTAGACTGTCTGTTGATCTGCTAAAAGGAATAAAGAGCGGCACGCTTGAGATAAAAGAAAACAATAAAGAATCAATGCAGTTTATTGCAGACAAAAATATAATTACAATAAACCTAATTGATCTTTCCTTTAACATTCCTGCCTATGCGAGCATATTATCAAAGCTAAGCGAGGCACGCGAGTTTGCAAAAAACCTAAAAGAAAATCACTTGACATTGCACATAGCACACAACGGCAAAGTCGTTATGAAGCTTGGCAAAAAAGCTAAACCAAAACTTTCTCGTCTGATTACAAAAAGTAGTGCAGTTGAGATAACAGATTTGCGAGAGCTTCGAAAGCTAGACAAAAGATTACGACAAAAATAGATGCGTGTAACAAACTTAGGCAAACACTCATTAGCATAAACCTGAGCTCGAGGCTATAGGAAATTTTTCCATGAATTCAAAATTAAAAACATATGTAATAATTGGAGGTGCAGTTGCTGCTGCAGCTATAATCATAGGAGTTATAGCCATTACAGGTGCATTTGATAACAAAATGGGCACACCAACCCAAATAACAGACCAGCAAGCAACATCAAATTCACAACTTTATCGATTAAACACATCATGTGAGATGCTTTATGCTATGAGTGCTAGCGAATATCCAAACGGCGAGAAACTACACTCACTTAGCATAACAAGCGTGGTTTCAAAATATCAGGCAGATTTTGGGCCCTGGCTTGAAATATTTGCAGATGATGAAAAACTACGCGCATTTATTGAACAAGGATTCTCGCCAGAATTTCTTGATATTTTTACAGAGAAAGTAATACTAGAGTATTCAATTAATCCTGAACTCAAGCCACTAGTTCTTATGGCACTAGATCCCAAAACTCAAACTGTCGACGTAAACAAAATCTTTGAAGAAGACAAGTGTATGGAATATTATGCTTCACGAAAAGGCCCACAGAACACACAGCCATAATATGTTGATTTTTTAAAAAGCAAAAAACTAGTGCGAAATAATTCCAGACCCTTTTATTCCATATCCTACCAAAACAGAATAGCAGCCTAGTCCACACTCTTCACATCTTGGCTTTAAGGAATTTTTTTCAGCACTACCAATACAGCATGGCATTTTTTCTCTGCCCATATGATCAACTGATAGTATGGCCCAGGTTGGACAGTCAACAGGAACTATATCTTTTCCTCCCCAACTTTTCTTCATCAACTCAAGCTGGCTATTTGGATTGATAATATAGTCTCCATACTCTTGCTTCATTTCAATGATTTCATCAACAAGCTTGGTCCTCTTTTCTCCAAATGGTAGCCACAACGGATCGCCTTTCATAAAAGGCGTATGAAACTGGAATCCAATCTTGTTTGAATAATCTTGCCAGTCCTCAATTACATTTCTTACTGTCTTGTAATTTCTTGAGTTAATAGTCATTGTAATCCAGATGTCCTTCCATGCTTTTTCTCCATTGTTTTCAACATAATCGATTACATTTTTTCTTGTTTTTGCCCAAGTATCTTGCCCACGAATTTCGTTGTGAATTTCTTCTGTGCCATCAATTGATATCCAGTAAAAGTAAATGTCCTTTAGAGATGGAATTGGAAAGGTTCCATTTGTAACAACACAGATACGTTTTGGAAACTCTTTTACAAAAAGCTCCACAACATCTGGCCTAAGCATTGGTTCACCGCCAACAAGAGTAATTATAAAGACGTGCTGTTTTTTGAATTTCTCATCTATGATTTTTTTCCACTGTTCTACTGTAAGATCCTCGTTTTCCTTTCTGTTTAGCCACCAGTAACAGTGCTCGCAGTGAAGATTGCAGACATTAATTATGTCAGCAGAGCCATATAGCGGGCTTTTCCGATTAAAAAATTTGTAGCCTGCATACTTGAGTCCAATATGAAAATACAATGGAGATTCGCTTATTATTTGTCTGAGTCCTCTTCCCATAATCTCCATTTAGAGAAAAGTCACCATTGATACTATACATCTGTTATTGTAATTAATACTATTGAAACAAAAGTGGATTATCACTGAGAGGTGCTGTTGTCTTTTTGTCTTGGTAATTTTCCTTCGTTATCAAAACCATCTTGTGATGTTGGATCCGCAAATCCATGTTTTACATTCAAGTATGTGTTATAGTTGATAACATCTCCTCTTGATGATGCTGCCTTTTTCTGAAATGCTTTCATGGCTTCGTTTGAGCTTGCACCGCTTTCAAGTGCCTTCATTTTTGCTTCCTTGCCTGCGGTTGTTTTTTGTTCTGTGAATCCAAACTGCTCTAAAAAGATTCCACGAACATATCCGTCCATATCAGCAACAAAGGCTTCAAAAGACTTTCTTGCAGAGTTTAGTGTTGATTCAGAATCTAGTGACCTAAGATCCTTTTTTAATTTCTCTTGTGCAAGTTTTCTTTGTTCATCAACGTTGATCTTGTTTTCCTCAATCTCTTTTCGTTTCTTTTGTTCTTCTTCCTGCAAGTTTCTTGATGCATCCATTTGTTTTATCAAATATTCAGAAAGTGGGTTGTTTGTCAAACTATCCTGCACTAGTGTTTGAACGCCAGTCAAATCAGGTGGAATAAATGCCGGCTCCTTGACATTGTAAACAATTATTGTTGATGTTTCTTCAAAACCATCTTTTGATGCAATTACATTTGTATAATGTTTGCCCGAGTTTGCAGGAGCTAAACTTATCTTAAATGAACCATCTGTATTGCTAACTGTACTTGCTTTATCATCGCCAACAACTGCAGTTATTGATACATCTGCGACAGGTTTTCCAGCACTGTCTGTTACCCTTCCAACAATAACTGGCACCTCGCCTGAATCAAGTGGGCTTTTTTGAGGAAATCCCTTTATGACAAGATTGCCTGTTGTTGCGCTAGCAGACACTATACTGCTTGATATAACTACAGCCAGCAATAGTGTTACAAGGCCAATTGATGTATTCACGTTTTTGACTTTTACAAAAAAAAGTTAAGACCCAATATGCATATTTTTGATCAAACAACTGTACTTTTTTTGCCTAGCTATAAAATCAAATGAAATTATTGAAAAATCCTATTATTCTATTAATACCGCCTATGATGGCCTTGATATAATCAAGCATATCGTTTCCCTAGATTAGCGGCTAGTCTTCAAATTTGATAATAAGCTGTTACTTTGATGTATTTTACTAATTATATACAATCAGTACACAATTTTCTTAAAAGTAATTTTGCATTAAAATTTTATCTATATTCAAACAAGGCGTTCCATCGTGCCAGCCAGTTAATGACTTCGGCATAATAGGCGGTTTTAAAAGTCATCTCCATTATTCTTTTTCTAAAATCAATGTATTGTTTTCTACTCCAGGTATCTAGGGCGACTTTACGGAATTCCTTGTCGTATAAAGTTCTGTGAAGCTCGTCTTCAACATTTTCATCGTGAGCTGGTTGATTGCCTTCCTCTTTCCAGTAAAGCCATTTACTATATTCGTCTTGAGCCCATGAAGAAAGGGTTTCAGGTACTTGAGGATGTTTCTTATTCATCATAACACATGCAAAATACTAGCATTGCACGCTTTTATACTCGTGTAGAAAGCGCATTCCACCTTTTCGGATAGCTGGCACCATTATATTAACAGCTCGAGCTTGAATGATTTTTAATTAAATCAAATAAAATAGTAAACCATATTGGAACAAAAAATAGAACAAGTTATTTTACGACTCCAAAAACAAGCCGATTACGAAAATCAACACAAAGACAAAATCGATCATGAAAAAAGAATGCTTGCTATCACAAAAGAGACAGCGATGTTCTATAACATATTGCTAAAGGCAGTAAAGGCAAAAAAGATTCTTGAAATTGGACTATCAACAGGTTACTCAACTCTATGGTTTGCAGACGCAGTTATTTACAACACCAAAAAAACTGAAAGACAAAACGCCATAATTACTATTGAACAGAGCAAATACAAAATACAGTTCGCCAAAAAGAATTTTGAAGAGGCCAGCGTTTTAGAAATAATTGATATCAAAGAAGGAATAGCAAAAGATATTCTATCTGATTTATCCAAAAAATTTGAAAAAAGACAAGACTTGTTTGACTTTGTGTTTATCGACGCAGATAAGGAAAACAGCATCAGCTATTTTGAAACCTGTCTTCCTATGGTAAAAAAAGGGGGCATAATAGCAGCAGATAACATTCTTGATAATGATGATATGAAAAAATATGCAAAATACGCACAAAAAAAGCCAGATGTTATCTCAGTTACAATACCGATAGGATGGGGCGAAGAAATTACATTCAAAACAAAATAAAGTAACACAAATCTGGAATCATCAAAATTTGATCAAATAAGACATACCTAATCTTTAAGAACTTTTAATCCTACAAAGAAAATACGCATTTATGTGATATCAAGAAATGGCAGATTATATCATAAAAGACATTGAAGAGCTTATCAAATCAAACAGAGGAGATTTGCAACGACTCAGCCACATCAAGGATGATTTTGAAAAAACCAAGATCATAACACTGTCTGACAGAAAGTATGTGGAATCTTTAGCATCTAGATATCTAAAAGAAGCGCCGAAAGAGAAAAAAAGAGATTTTATGAAATCATTTCAGGAGCTATCATTTAAGAAACCTAGGATGCCAGAACCCACAAAGGAATCTCTAAAACCACAAACTCAAGAATCTGCAACCCCAAAGACAGAACAAACAAAATTGGCCGAAGTTAAATCAGATAGTAAATACTCGGTGCAAAAAAGCCAACAACAATCCTCACTATTTGCAAAACAAAGAGATTGGAAACCAACTGGCAGCATGTCATCAAAAAAAATTCTACTTATTGTAGCTCCTATAGTTGTAGCAATGATAACAATAGGTATAGCAGCTACTCAATTTGATCTTGGTGATTTTTCAAATCCAATTAATACAACAACAAAGACTACAGGACTCTCAATAGCTACAGATCAGCGTTCATACAACAAAGGTGATATTATTTCGATTTCTGGAACCTCCGAGGCGTCAGCTGGAAACGAGATCAAGTTGTCAATTCAAAACCCTGATGGGAAATTAGTCTGGTCTGAAAATGTAAAAATAAAAAGCAACGGCAAGTTTTCAACGCTTTTGATTGCAGCAGGCGCTGGCTGGAATGCTGATGGCGAGTATACGCTAAATGCAGAGCATGGAAGTTTAACAAACCAGCTAAAATTTGATTTTGAAGCATAAACTAGATTAGTTTATGCCATTGCGATTTTTATTTTCTGAGATGGATGATTTGATATTTTTTTGTGGATTTCAGCATGGTCTTCCTCTTTGAAGATCAGTTCGCATCTATAACACTTCCACGCTGTTGTAGTCATCAAATACCATTATACAATTTCTGTATTTAACATTCACGAATCTTTTATCCATTTTACAATTACATTTTTCAAAATCTAAAACAGACAGACAAAGGAGTGGGAATCTTTTTTAATCCTTGTTTAACGAAAGTTGTCTTAGTAGGCAAGCAGGTTCACATAATGTGTGAGCCTCAATCTCACGCAAAAGATCGTCCTACTTGCCTAGTCGATATAATATGTGAAAATTCCTAAAAAGGAATACGTAGGATTTCTACTATTTGCAGTAGGCAAAGCTACTATGATTTGGTTTTGATTTTAAAAGAAAAACACTAGATTAAAAACATCTGTTTGTTAGTATGAAAAATCGTACTTGCAGTTTGTACATTTTGAACCCAAGCTGAAATATTTCTTACATTTTGGACATGTCATGTATAATAGCTCGTAATTTTGTTTCATATTTCATTACAGTCAAGACTTGTTTATTTTTGATAAAAGGAAAATTTACCTTTCTAGGATTTTAATAAATGGCAAGAACAGTCACACTTTGAGACAAGATGAGGTGTATGGGAAGATTCTACATGAGTATGTTGTACTTTATGGTTTTTTTGACAC
>JAUYOQ010000021.1 GCA_030697975.1 Nitrosopumilaceae archaeon
AAAATGGAGTTTTGTTAATTACATCACCTGCTTGTGAGGAAAAAGAGATAATTGTAACTAGATTTGTTGAAACGAGTCTAGACCAATCTGAAATAGTGGTGTTTATTACAACTGATAATAAATTTGGTCAAAACGAAAAAATAATGCAAAGCCAGTTTCTTTATCAGGTAATTTGCAATCCACAAATTGATATTGGATCATTAAAATGCAGTGCAGAAAATTGTGTGCAAATAAGAGGAGTTGATCGATTAACTGAACTTTCTGTTGCTTTGACTACTTTACTAAGTAGCGTTGAAAAGATATCAAGCCAAGAAAATTCAAAAAGATTAGTTATTGATATGCTTTCAGATACTTTACTATCAAATCAATCAGTAAATACTAGAAAATGGCTTAGAGAAACAATCACCAAGTTTAAGCAAAAAAACTTTACCGTATTAGCAACGCTTAATCCCCATATGCATTCAAAAGAAGATGTCCAGTCATTACTTGACCTCTTTGATGGCCAAGTTGAGATATATGAAAAAGAGTTGCAAGGAGAGCTAAGGATGTTTATGCGTGTTAAAAGACTCAACAATAGTAGATACTCATCAAAGGAAATTCAACTAGTACGGGAAGATTTGTTAATTCAACATAATAATTAGTAATCTGAGAAAAAACTTAATGACTGTACAATCCACCCAGCCAAGAAAATTACCTACTGGAATAGAAGGACTAGATGTTTTACTTGGTGGAGGCCTGCCAGAAAAACGAACAATTCTTGTTTTAGGAGGACCTGGGAGTGGAAAATCAATTCTATGTACTCAGTTTCTAAAAGAGGGATTGGAAAAATATAATGAAGGAACCATTTATGTAAGTCTTGATTATTCAAAAAAGGCATTTACACACGACATGTTACAATTTGGTTGGGATTTTGAAACATATGAAAAAAATGGTCGCTTTTTATTTCTAGAAGGTGCTGCGATAAGGAGACTGCCTCAAACAACTGCTTCTGTTGATGCTGTCTATACCCCTGATGATCTTACTTTAGAGGACCTAGTAGATTTACTTTCTTTACATATAGAAAAAATTGGGGCAAAACGAGTTGTTATAGATGACCTAACAGCTCTAACATTTAGGTTTCCTGACGATGTTCAAAGAAGAGGCGCAATTTTATCACTAATAGAAGCACTTTCCCCACTTGATGTAACGACTGTAATTATAAGTGAAGCTTTGGGGTATGGCATAGGCAGAGGAATTAATACAGAAGAGTATCTTTCTGATGGAGTCATTGGCATGTATTTATTAAAAGATGGAACTAGAGCAATTCAAATATCGAAAATGCGCGGAGTTCAAGTAGACAACAAACCACACCCTTACAATATTGTTGACAAAGTTGGAATCGAAGTGTATCCAACTGAAACTATTTTTAGTGAAAAATAAACTGCAAGTTTTGTTTGTGTAAAGTCATTTTATAATAGTTCAAGTTTCTTCTTCTTGATATTCATATAATTTGTACGGATTTCCTTCAGAATCCTTATACTTCCAAGAATCACCAAGACCTAATTGTAAAAATTTACTTTGTGCCTCTTGGTCTAATGCTGCATAACATTGCTGCCCTATGCCTATATGACCTGGTCTCGCTATGGATTGTACTTTTGCCGCAATATTCATGTTGAACCCTATAATGTCCACATCTCCGCCTATCAACATAATTTTGTTAGAGCCGGCTTCAATTCCGATTCTAATGTTTAATGGTTCAAATCCTGCATCAACAATAGCCTTGTTTATACCATAATGTACAATGTTGTTCATTGCAACTGCGCAATTCAATGCATTGTAACCCATTTGAGAAAAGCTTTCAGTTTCAGGAAAAAATGCTATGACTGCATCACCTGCATATTTTAAAACATATCCATTGTGGATAGACACAAGTGATGACATTTCTTGAGCGAAAATACTGATTAAGGTCGATAAATGCTCTGATGAAAGCTTCATAGACATCAGTGTAGAGCCAACCAAGTCTACATACAAGGCAGCAAAATTTATTGTTGAATTTGCATTCAGTTTTAGAAACTCTTTTGAAATATAGCGCAGAATTGTTTGTTTATAGTTTTTGCTTCTTTCAGTTTTAAATTTTGTTTCTAGTGCACGTTTGATTCGTACTTGACATAAAAAAAAATAATCATCAAGTTTGTTAGAACCAATAATAACAGAAGGTCCTTTAGTGATTTCTTTGATCAAAGATTGGACAAATTTTGCTGGAACAAAAACTTTTTCTTGTATATCATAATATCCTACTTCTCCGTCTCTAACAGTTTTTTGAAACTTGTCAGAAGTTAATACCATTTGTATTAACTTATCCATTGAGATTTGTTTTGT
>JAUYOQ010000099.1 GCA_030697975.1 Nitrosopumilaceae archaeon
TGGTGCCAAAGTTCTAAGGAACGCTTTGGACTACCATGCCATGGCGTTCTACGCCCGACCCTGCATGTTTGGGTGGTACCAGTCCTCGTCGCGTCGTAATTAAAATTCCTGTCATCAAACGTTGACAAATCAAGGCCAAAAGATATCGATCAATAAAACTATGATCTTATAGTCGTCATATTAGTACCAAATAAAAAAAATAAAGTAGGAAGGTTTTGGGAGAATTTCTACTTCCTACTTGTTTCAGAATATATCTTCTGCAACTTTGATTCAATCTCTTGTTTTGCTTCTGCTTGCAAAAGCATAGATTGCCAAATCTTGCCAAACGATTCTACTATGACATCGGCAACTTTGTCCATTGTAGGTCCAAAGTTTGCATCAATTCGTTTTTGTAATCGTTGGACCTGAGCCTGACGCATTGCATCAAAAAATGCAGAACTCCACATTTTTGTTGCATGATGCACAGGATCAATAGTGCAGTCACAACATCCCTCGTTCATTCCTGAACCACAAGGACATTGTGTTGTTTCTTGTTCCATTTTACATGATTCTGTTGTACATTCCATGTTACTTTCTTATAGTAACTATAGAAAGGTAAGTATATAAATTAGAAAGTAACTAAAACGAAAGTAGGTGAGTTTGTGGTAAGTTGAATGAGCAAGAACTGAAACTGATTTCAGAACAGATGAAGTGCTGCCCTGTAGACAACACCTTCAAAATAGTTGGAAAAAAATTCACAATCCACATTCTTCGAAACATGATAATGCTAAACCAGACAAGATTCAATCAGTTTCTTGAATCAATTGAAGGAATCAACCCAAAGACACTTTCTGTTAGACTAAAAGAAATGGAAAAACACGATCTGATAACAAGAAAGATCTACGACGAGACTCCAATCCGTATAGAATATGAAATGACAGAAAAAGGCATGGCATTGCAACCAATAATTGAACGGATGGCAGAGTTTTCAATGAAATATTGTTGTAGACAAGTTTTCAAAGATGGAAAACCTCGAACATTCAAACAGGTTTTTGGAAGAACTTTAAAGGGTTTTGAAAATCAATAACCCCTACTGTTTCTATCAGGTTTGTCTGTGTTTGGATTTCTAAAACCATGTTTTTCCATCATGTGGTTTAGGAATCGTATATCGTCTGTAAATTGCTCTCCACA
>JAUYOQ010000028.1 GCA_030697975.1 Nitrosopumilaceae archaeon
ACAAAAATCTCAAATGCTTTTTGAATTACTGTCGCAGGGGTGTTTATGAACTTGTCAACTAGATTGTCCCACTCTGATCTTGGGAGTTCAAGTATTTTTGTAAAGTTTGGAACTTTTCCTGCCACATGTATTACCATATCAAGTATTCCAATTCCTTTTGCTGTGTTTAGGAATCTTTCAATCTCATCTGGGTTTTTCAAATCAATTACATGTGAATGAAACTTTGCTTTAATAGCGTCCTGACACTCCTTTGGTGAATTTTTAGAAATTAGGCAAACAACCTTTCCGCCATTTTTTACTATGTGTTCTGAGATATACTCAACTCTATCAGAATCTGTCTTGTCTGTCGCATCAATTGTAAAAACAAAAACCTTTGAGCTAAAGTCTGGTTGTGTAACGTCTGGAGTTATGGTTGCAACATGCGGCCTTACTGGATAAAATACTCTGTCGCCTGGAATTACCTTGCCGTTTAGAATTCTTGCCAAGATGTCATCTGATAATGCAAGAACTGTCTCTGCGACCTGTTCTTGCGATAGGAATTGTTCATCAGCAATCATTTTTGCTGTATTTTTCTGAATCTTTTCTGCAATAGATTGGATTTTTGAAAGCAATTTTGCTAGGGTGTCTTCAAGCTTTTTGTTATCTGCGCCAGGTTTTGTTTTAGCCAAGTTAGATGCTGCCTGCGAAATTCCTTTTTTTACGGTATTGTCATCTTCGCCTAATAATGGAACAATTTCCTTGTTTGCCTTTTCTACTTCAAGTGGAGTAAGATCCTCAAAACCACTTACGCGCATAAATTCAGACGCAGCTTTTGGATAAACTGTTTTGTAAATTCTATCAGAATGAACAGGACCGGGATTTGTACCAATAGAGATTATGCCCTTGTCTGTTAACTCCCAAGACATTGCTTCTACAAGTCTATTTTTTGCACCTTGGGATGCAGTATAGGGACTACGAAATCTGTAAGGGCGTTGCTCAAGTGGACGCTCCTCTGCAAAGAATGTCGAAATCGTAATTATTTTTGAGCCAGCCTTCATGACACGTAGGGCTTGGGATGAGGTCCAAAATGTACCGGTAAGATGGATTGCAACTGTACTTTTGAATTCATCAATTGGTGAATTTGGGAAACATGTTACAGGACCTGACACGCCTGCATTGTTTACAATAATATCTACATTGATGTTTGATTTTTTCAAAGATTCAAACAGGTCTGTGATGAGCTGCTCATCACTTACATCAACGCCTGGGAAAATTTTTACAAACGCTTTACTCTGCACTCTTTTGAAAACTTCTTCAAGAATCTTTGCTGTTTCTTCAAGCGGTTCCTTTCTTCTGCCTAGTACAATAATACTTGCCCCATGTTCTGCAAATTTTTTTGCAATTGCCTGACCAATTCCTGTCCCGCTGCCAGTAACTAACACAACTTTGTTTTGGAACTTTAGCATGGACAACGAACTGCAATTTTTGTATTATTTATTTGGTTGTTATTTGAACAAAAATCAAATCGATTAATCTTTATTTGAGGGTGAGATTCACAATCCGATATGCATGATTCTGAACCTGAAACTATTGTGTTAAAGACAATGCCGGAGATTTTTTGTGAGAAATTAAAAGAGATTGGAATCGAAGCTCATGCAAAAGAGATAGGAACAGATGAGGTAGAAAGAGGCGATTACTATGGTAGATATTTTTCACAGACACCACGTATGGTAACAAACAAAGGCTGTTTGGAGATAAAGGGCACAAACATTGATCTTGTGCAGGTAATTCAAAAGGGGTAAACATGCAGGATCCAAATCCACTTCCATGGGGAACACAGGACAGATTTCAAGCCCACTTTATAGTAAGAAAAGATGTGGCAAACTCTTCTGACTATGTAACAAAAACTGTACTGGCAACAAAGGGGCACTTTGGCTCAAAGACTGTAACAGATGCAAAATGGGATGGAGGAAAACTTGCAAAAGTGCTTAATGGCGATTCTGTATTAAAAGAAATGATAACAAAACAATCACCAAAAGATGCAACAATTTTTGTTGAACCGACAGAAAACGCAGTTAGAATTTACAGCAAGTGGAAAAATAGCTATGAGTTTGGAATTACAAAAGAATTGTTTGAAATTTATGACAAAATAGCTGGCCACATAAAAAATCTCTAGGCCTTCCACCAATCAAGTGCCAGATAATCAACATCATCATTTCCATGAGGTATTGCCAAAATGAACTGCTTTCTTACAGTTGTTGCTAGTCTGCCTGCCAAAACAATATCAGTTGAAGATATCGGTTCGTTTCTGTTGTAGACTTGCACAAGATATGGCGCATGATCAATGCCAGGTCCTTTCTGGTAAACGGCAAAATCACAACCAAACTTGATTCCTGGATTTACAATGTAACCTTTGTCCCTAAAGTTTCGATAAACTGCGTACTTTTTATCAAAGTTATGATACTCTTTTCTGCAAATTTCTAACATCTCTTCTTCTGTTACTGATTTTTTATCCTTGTAGATTTTGATCTTTGATTTTTGAAGAAGATAAAATCCTTCGATTAAATCCAAGATTAGTGGAACGTTTATCTCATTTAATTTTGGTTTTGAAATCCCAATTGGCTTTCCATAGTATCCTTCCATGAAAAGTTTTTGTGAGTCTTTGATATTCCAGACTATGATTCGATTTTCGATTAATTCGCTTTTCAAGCTACAGACTTAATGCTAATAGGATGAACGAATCTGATACAGATTGGCATTTGTCAGCCATCTCTTCGATTCCTTCAATTACATCCTTTACAAGTAAGAGTTCCTTTGTGTTTGAAATCTCATCAAGTACCTTGATTGTCAGCTGCCTGTATTTTGTATCAATCTCTCTTTCAATTTTTTGTGTGTCTTGTGCAAGTTCTATTGAGCTGGCGGCATTTGAGTTGAGGCTACGTATGATTTCGTTTAGCTTGTAAACTTCATCTACTACAAGTTCGATTAGATCAGTAAGATCCTTTCCAAAGTCTGCCAATTTTAGAGTTGCAGGTTTGATATTTGATAACTTGAAGGCTATACCTGTGATATATCCTGCAATTTCATCCATTGTATAGGCAGTGTTTAGAAGATTTTCTCGGTTAATTATCAGGCCGCCAACGTCTGCTACGTCTCTTGTAATCTTTCGTCTTAGGCTTTCTACTTCTTCTTCAATTGTTTCGATTTGTTCAAGTGTTGATTTTATCTCCGACTTGTTTTTCTTGAGCATAAGATCTGGCAGTGTTGCAAGACTTCTTGATGCGTTTAAAATTCGATTAATCTCATCTTGCAAAACAGCAATTGCTTTTCGTTTAGCCTGTACCTCCAGTTCCCCGCTATACATTTAGAAATTTAATAAATTTGTAGCATTAATTAATCCTTACGCAGTATTTTCTAAGCAAAATCAAGCCTGTCCTATTTCTTGCTTGATTTTTTTCTGACCCTTGTACAATGAAACAACTTCTTGGTCAGTGGATGCATCTTCAGGAGCTTTTTCAAATCTTATCTTTCCTGTAAACTTGGGAAATCTAAGGGCAAGACCACTTCCCTTTCTTATGATATCTTTTGCAGTTTTGTGAATTGGACTAAGTGTTATCTCAGACGCAACAATCTCAATTACAAGCTCTGGCTCAAACCATACGTCAGGTTCCATCTTGCTGTCAATTCTGGGATTTTTTTTGAGTGTAACTTTATCTGATAGCAACTGATAAAACTGATCTAAATTTTCATCAGTAAAACCAGTACCAACTTTACAAATGCTTGGAAACACATCTTCATCGTCGTTGTATGTTGCAAGCAACAACGTGCCATATCGCCCAGTCCTTCTTCCGCGTCCAAAGAATGCTCCAATTATAACAAGATCCAAGCTATCGCCAAGTTCGTTTCTGTACTCACGTTTTAGCTTTAGCCAGTTACTTCCCCGCATGCCTGCCCTGTATGGTGCATTCAAAACCTTTAGCATAAGGCCCTCACATCCAGCATTAATCGAATTTTCAAGAAACTCTTCAATCTCATTTTCTGTCTTTACTGTCATCATTGGCACAAGCCTTGCAAAATTGTCTTCTGTTACAATATCTTCAAGTGTCTTCCTACGTTGAGAATACGGCGTGTCAAGGTAACTTTTGCCATCAAGATAAAGCGTGTCAAAAAAATTAATTGTAATGGGATATCTCTCTACTGCTTTTTCAACATTATATTTTCGTCGCCTGTGCATTAATTCCTGAAACGGCAAAAACTCACCAGTGTCTTCATTTATCGCAACTGCTTCAGCTTCAAGTATTGCATCTCTTGCTCTTAGTATCTTGGGAATTTTTTCAACAATATCAGGATAATAGCTTGTTATGTTTTCTAATCTTCTTGAAAATAAAACAACTTTTTCTCCTTTGAGGTGAATTTGCACACGTTCGCCATCAAGTTTGTATTCTGCGGCAAACTCATTTCCAATTTTCTCAAGTGCTTCTTTTTCACTTTTTACACGATCAGCTAACATTGGTCGAATGGGATTAAAGACAGAAATTTCAAACTTTTTTGTTCCATCAAGGCCTTTTGTAGCAATAGCTTCTGCTACCTTTCCCAAATCACTTGAAACATTATACGCTGTCTCCAAAGTCTCTCTGTTTTCTTTAGAACCTGTGTATGCTACTGCAAGTGCATCCATTACTGTATTATCAGCAATTCCAAGTCGTAGCGTTCCAAGTAAAATTTTTAAAATGAATCTTGCCTCAAGGGGGGTCGCATCATTTAGCAGGCTTGCAATGTACTTCATTTTCATGTCTTGAGAGCGTGATCCTTCAAGTTCTGCGATTTTGTATAGCGTTTCGTATACTCGTTCTGTTGTAATTGGTTCTTTAACAAAGGTTGTCTGCGTTTTTTGCTCTAAGATCTTTGATGCTGCATGTCCTAGATCTCCACCCTTGTTATAGGCTTCTTCTATCTTTTTGATTGGAATTCCTGCAGACTTTGAGATTGCTCTTATTGCAAGCTTTTCTGCAACTCCAAGCTCCACTCCATCAAAATCAGGCCGTAGTTTTCCTTGAATAAGATAAACCACCTTAGAGATAAGATCGCTTGGCGTATTCTTGAAAAGTTCTACAAGGTGCTGGGTTAGCTCTAATCTCTTTGTTGTATTTTCCATTTTTTCAAACGTGTCTACTATTATGGAAAATTTCATTCTGGATTTTTTATGACTCGTTGAATAAAAGTTTGAGTCACTATAATATCTTAGAGGTATCTAAATATGGTTTTTCGATTTGAATGTGGAAGGTCAGATACTAGCGCAAAGTTGTACAATGGATACTGTGACTTGTATTGCTTCATAAAACTCCATGCCACATCGTGATTCTTAAACTCCATCCGCAAACCATCAATTACTGATTCCTTCCCAAAAACATCATAGCTTATCACATTGTATTTTTTTGGTTTATGGTGTGGGCGTGCTCTTAAAAACCACATGATTGCAAAAAGAAACACGGCTGCAACAATAAACGATCCTGTGGCTTCCTTGAAAAATGACCAAACTACATTTGGGATTGTTTGACCAAACAAGACGGTTATGAAATGAGATACCGATACTATGGCCACGCCGGTTACCACAAGCGCCTTTACCTTACACAAGGCATCAAAACCGCTCATCTTACTAATACTAGAAAGCGTTTTCATTTAACTTTATTGCTGATTACAATAAACACAACGCTGTATTTTTTCTGATAATTCTAACTCTAATCGGGATCTTCATACGATCCTTTTTTCTTTCCCTGATTTTGCTTTGAATCAAGCGGCTTCATCTTACCTTTTAGAACATCGATTATGGCATTGTAGCCTTCTGCATATTCTAGTTCTGCTGGAACAAGTGTTGCTGGATGGATAAAACCTTGGCTCCGCATTGCCAATGCTCTTTTTGTTGCAATCTCTCTTACATAATCCCAGTCTGGTGTTGAAAACCCATCAAATGGACCAACAAGTTTTCCATTATGCATGCTAAAGACAAGTGCCTCAACAATTGGAATGCAATAATCAATTGATGCAGCAGAATTTAGCTTAACAGGCATCAGCGGCATGTGATGGCTTCCTCGTGTGTTGCCTGCCACGTAGTGTGGGTTGTTAAAAGCACTGCCTGCTTCTTCAGTAGCTGGAAATTTTTTCTGGGTTCTTATAATGCATATTGGATCGTCTTTTCCTACATAAGTTCCTGCTATATTGTGCAGTCTATCTGTTGATGCTGATACTATGGGCTCGTTATCTTTTGTATAAATTGAAGCCACAACATAACGACCAGGATACATCAATGCAGCTTCTAAAACCGGCTTGTCTTCCCATAAAACCAGTTCTGCGATCTCTGCTTTTTCAACATCCATTATGTTGAACTTTACGCCTTTTGCAAGTGACTGGTTTACAATCAATCCTGTGTTACTTAGTGCATCAACAAATAACCTATAGAATGGATAATTGAAAGCACCTGGTTCGGTTTTGTCTGCAGCAAAGACAGTAAATGCTTCGTTTGGTCTTTCTTCAAACTCCATTTCTGCAACTCCAGGACCCATGCCTTTTACATTTCCAGAAAAAGAGTCTTTTAGAAGATCCTGTCCTGCCCCGTAGAGGCCTTCATTTTTTGCAACTTTGGTTCCCTCAGAAAACGCATTCCAAGCAAGCTGATGTATCTCCTTGTTATCAACCCCTTTAGTATGAGTCATAACAATGTGAACATCATCGCCACAATATCCAATATACGAATCAATCAACAAGCTTCCTGCGTTTTTGACAGTTTTTTTTACAGCACTTAGTAATTCATCACTTGGTCTTGTGTGACCACCAATTCCACCAACATCGGCCTTGATAACAGAAACGGTAACTTTCATGGTTTTTTCAAGGACTTCTTTGATTTATGTATATGTAACTTTTTGGAATTTTTTAGATCATAAAAAATTGAAAAAAGCTTGATAATTTTTCAAAAAAATCGAAATGGTAATAAAACCCCTTCCATAAGGAGTTCGATATGGCAGATAAACCCCACCTAAACTTGATTGTAACTGGTCATATTGACAACGGCAAGTCAACAACCATGGGTCACTTTCTGATGGACTTGGGCATAATTGATGAAAGAACCATCGCCCAACATGCAGCCGAGTCAGAAAAGACAGGAAAAGGTGACACATTCAAGTACGCATGGGTAATGGACAACATAAAAGATGAACGAGAAAGGGGTATTACAATTGATCTTGCTTTTCAAAAGTTTGAAAGTGCAAAATACTTTTTCACATTAATTGATGCACCTGGTCACAGGGACTTTATCAAAAACATGATTACAGGCGCCTCAGAGGCAGATTGTGCAGTTTTGGTTTTGTCTGCAAAGGAAGGAGAAACAGATACTGCCATTGCACCAGGTGGACAGGCAAGAGAGCACGCATTTTTGTTAAAAACACTTGGCGTAGGTCAATTGATTGTAGCAATTAACAAAATGGATGCCGCAGATTACAAAGAAGATGCATTCAAGTCTGCAAAAGATAAGGCAGAAAAGCTAGTAAAGTCAGTAGGCTACAAACTAGAAAATGTTCCAATAATTCCAATTTCTGGCTGGAAGGGAGACAATCTTGTAAAGCCATCAACAAACATGCCTTGGTGGAAAGGAAAAACAATGCTTTTAACATTTGATGATTTTACAGTTCCAGAAAAGCCAGTAGGAAAACCATTAAGAGTTCCTATACAGGATGTTTATACTATTACAGGAGTAGGAACCGTACCTGTCGGTCGTGTAGAGACAGGAAAGATGAAAGCTAATGACAAAGTAATCATCATGCCATCAGGGGTAATAGGAGAAATAAAATCAATTGAGACTCATCACACTCAGATGCCATCTGCTGAAGCAGGTGATAACATTGGTTTTAACCTTAGAGGTATTGAGAAAAAAGATATCAAACGAGGCGATGTCCTTGGCACACCAGACTCACCACCAACGGTCGCAAAAGAATTCAAAGCACAAATTATAGTAATTCATCACCCAACAGCTATTGCGCCAGGATACACCCCAGTCATGCATGCTCATACTGCACAAGTTGCAGCAACAATAACAGAATTTGAGTCAAAGATCAATCCAGCAACTGGTGCAGTTGAAGAACAAAATCCAAAATTTCTCAAAGTTGGCGACTCGGCAATTGTAAAGATAAGACCAGTCAGACCAACATGTATTGAAACATTCAAAGACTTTCCAGAGTTGGGAAGATTTGCACTGCGTGATATGGGTGCAACAATTGCTGCAGGCGTTGTAAAAGAAATCACAGAAGAACACAAGCCGTAGTGTTTTTCTATGACTCAAACAGCTCGTGTTAAATTAACAAGTACAAGCTTACCAAAATTAGACGGTGTTTGTTCAGAAATAATGGGAATTGGCAAAAAAACTGGCGTTAAGATAAAGGGACCGACTCCTCTTCCTGTAAAAAAACTAAACATTGTTACAAGAAAGTCTCCATGCGGAAGCGGAACTGAAACTTATGAAAAGTGGGAGCTAAAAATGCATCGAAGAATAATTAACATAAGCGCAGATGACAAGGCAATAAGACAGCTTATGAGATTGAAAATACCTGATGACGTGTATATAGAACTGTCCTTAACTTAAAATCTTGTTAGCCTTAAATTATCCAAAAAGTAGCTGAAAAATATGGTAGACGAATTAGAAAATGAATCACAAGAAGTACAAGCTGAAGAACAACCTCAAACTGCAAAATTTGATGTCATCTATTCGTGCTTAAGATGTGGAACAAATGTTGGCAATACTGAGCTAAACAGATTGCCTGAGATAAAGTGCATTTGTGGCTTTAGAGTATTCACAAAAATTCGTGCTCCAATAGTCAAATCAATAAAAGCAATTTAGATTATCTGTCTTTTTTATAGCTGTGAAAGCGTTGAAGATGTGTTCGCATGTCTTCCATGTTAGAAAAAGTTCTGTTACATTCTTTGCAATCATATGGCAGATCCTTGTAATGAATAACTTGAGTGTGTTGCATTAGTTCTTCTTGCTTTGAAAACATCTTCTCACATTGATCACATCGAAATTTTTTAAAAAACCTCATACAACCTTAACCATTTTTTGTTTTTTGTGCATCCCAACAATTTTTACACAATTGACCATCTAGACTCCATTTGCTTTTTGGGTTATATCTTAGAAAACCAAGTTTTGCCCCACAAATACAACAAAAGTTCTTCTTTTTTGTAAAATCTTCTTCTTTTTTGTCAAAACAGCTTTTACACAAAAGACCTGTCATGTCCCACTGCCACCTTGGCTCCCAGAGATCAGTCACTTTGTGTCTTGTGCCACACGCAACACAGTTTTGATGCACGCTTGCATCGTATGATTCCTTCATTTTGTCAACATAACAATCGCCACAAAGAGGTGACTTGACATTCCATTCCTTTTTTGCTTTGTGTTTATGTGTTATCTGTTTTTTGCAAACTGTGCAAAACTCAGGTTTTGACTTGAATATCATATTAAAGATAAAACAGAAAGAATTAGGTAATTAGTTTTCGTGTAGGATTTTCTCTATTGCCTGACTTGCATTTACCATTCCATGCTTTTTTGCAAACTCTTCTATGGTTTTGTATTGTTCTTTTGTAAAACAAATCGGCATTGTTCGTTTTTCCATGCCCTTTCTTTCAAATCTGATTTAATATCCTTTACGTTTTGCAAGATCTAAATTTGGAAAGATATTTGATATGGGTTTTGTGATCTAACCAAGTGGCAAAAAAACGACAAATTTTGGTAATTGGCCATAACGTAAATGGGTGTACGCCAGAACATGAAAAAATTGCATACGAGACAGGAGCAGAAATTGCAAAGTCTGATTCAGTATTGATAACAGGCGGTCTTGGCGGTGTCATGCAAGCAGCATGTCATGGTGCGCACGATGCAGGAGGATTAACTGTCGGAATAATACCGCAAGATGATTCTTCTCATGCAAATGAATACTGCGATATTGTAATTCCAACTGGAATGGGGCTGACAAGAGACTTTCTTACAGCTCTTTCTGCAGACGGGGTCATCATAATTGGTGGTGGTTCTGGAACTCTTTCTGAGGTTTGTGCAGCATACATGCACCACAAACCAATGGTAGCTATCAAAAACATGGGCGGTGCAATTGATGCCTTTATCGACAAGTACATGGATCATAGAAAAAATGTAAAAATTGTAGGTGTTGACACACCAAAAGAGGCAGTAAAATATATTCTAAAACAAATTTCAATGTAGAAATATTTTCTAGTTATTTTTTAGATAGTTTTACTTCATAGAGACAAGTAAGGGATCTGGCTCGTAAAACTTGCCATGTTTTGAGGCAAGACCCTCTAACTCTTTTACAATGTTTGAAATTCCATATTCTTTTGCAGTCTCAAATAATGGTTTTTTAAGACCAAGGCCAAGCTGGGCGGCCTTTTCGATTTCCTGTATGTCGCTTGCCTTGTTTGTTACAAGCCATGCAGCATTGTTTAGTATGTTTGCAACAAGTTGAATTGGATTGCATTTTTGTGCCAAATCCTCTGTTAATGGGATCCTTTCGTATTTGTCATCTGAATATTTGTAAAAACCCTCGCCTGATTTTTGTCCCATTTTTTTTTCATTGTAAAGCTGTTCTATTTTTGGGTGTGGATTGATTACCTTTTTGTCTCTCTGATGCATCTCAACTGTTGCTTTGTGAATAACATCCATTCCTGTAAAGTCTGCAAGCTCAAAAATACCCATTGGAAATCCAAGCTTAAACTTGACTGCAGAATCAATCTCTGTTAGCTGATTTTTCTGTCTATCCATAACATAACACGCTTCATGGACAAGTGGAATAAACAAACGATTTACAATAAAACCTGGAACATCTTTTTTGCACAAAACTGGTTCTTTTTTTACAGACCTTACAAACTCTACTGTCTTATCAACAATCTCACTTGATGTCTGCTTTCCAGGTATTACCTCAACAAGCTTCATCAGTTGTGGCGGATTAAAAAAATGAATTCCTATGACCCTGTTTGGCCTACTAGTTGTATTTGCAATCTCTGTGATTGGAAGTGTGCTAGTATTTGATGCAAATATGACATCGTCACTTGCTACCTTGTCTAACTCGTCATAGACTTTTCTTTTTAGGTCCATTATTTCAGGAACTGCCTCTATTACAAGCTGGCAATCCTTTACAGCTTCTTTTAGATCAATAACTGGTTTAATTCTAGAATAGATTTGTTCTGCTTGAGATTGTGAAATTTTTTCCTTTGAAACTAGTTTGTCTAGGCTCCATTTTATTTTCTCCATTGCTTTATCCAAAAACTTTTGCTCAATGTCTCGCAGAACAACATTGTATCCAGACATTGCAGATACTTGGGCTATTCCGTGTCCCATAATGCCTGAGCCAAGAACTGTTATGTTTTTTATCTCCAACAAGATCCGAGATTGCAATATCCTTTATAATGTATTTTAATGGACGTTAGACATCCTTTATAATTTCTAGATATAATATAGAGAAGATGCTAGAACAGCGATCTATTCGACTTTTTGAAAATGCGATTAAATCAGAAATCACAAGAAAAGGATACAGGTATCAGCTTGACAAGTTTCTGGAATGGTCGAAAATAAAAGATTTTGACTCTTTACTAGAAGCTCCTGAAAAAAACATCCAAGAGTTGTTAGAAGATTACATCATGTATCTGAAAAAGAAAGTCTCGCCAAACACAGTTCCTGTTTACTTTGCCCCCATAGAACTATTCTTTACAATGAATGATGTTGATACAAACTACAAAAAATTAAGAAAACTATTCCCAGCTACAGAAAAAAGTGCAAGCGGCCGAGCATACACAAGACAAGAAATACAAAAAATTCTCCGCAACGCCAAAACAAAGCGTGGCAGAGCTCTTGTCTTTTTACTTGCATCTTCAGGGTTAAGAAAGGGCGCAATACCCGGTATCAAATTAAAACACATGAAAAAAATCGATGAAAACTCTTACTCAATACTAATCTACGAAGGGTCAAAACAAGAAGACTATGTATTTACAACACCAGAGGCGACAATACCAATTGACGAATATCTAGACGAACGAAGAAAGGACGGTGAATACATGGATGGCGAAACCCCGCTTTTTAGAAATGATTATAGCTTAGGAATTGAAAAGGTAAAGCCCTGTGCTACTGATAGTATCTCAAAACTCACCGGCAGGCTTGTTTCCTGCATAGAACGAAAGAAAATAACGAAAAGAAGATACGATGTGCAGCAAGAATATGGCTTTCGAAAGTTCTTTTCCACCATAATAAAAAACACGATGGGAATTACGCCTACAATGACTGAGAAGCTGATCAACCATATTGGCGTGGTCCAGCTTGACGGTAATTACTTCAAGCCAACAGTTGAGCAAATGTTTGAAGCATACAAAAAAGCAATACCGGAACTCACAATAGAGGATTCTGAGCGCTACAAGGTCCAAAACCAGAAACTCCAGGAGCAGCTATCAGAAAAAGAAAAACTTGAAAACACTGTGGAAGAGCTGAAACTAAAGTTTGACAGGCATGAAATTAAGAGGAATGAACAACTTTCAAAGCAGGAAAAGCGCATCAAAGAGCTTGAAGACCAGATAAAATCTGATCGTGTATAGTCTGAAAATTCTTAGGTTATCGTATTATCACCAAAAAACAAAATCACGCAAGGCATTTTGACTAATTTCATGCAAATATTGCGTGAATCTTAGAAGAAATTTCAGCTAGGCCAATCTTTTGGAACCTCGTTACGTGGC
>JAUYOQ010000031.1 GCA_030697975.1 Nitrosopumilaceae archaeon
CGATTTAGGATGTGCTGATGGATCAAAGAAACCTCATGAGATTATAGAGAAATTATATAAATCAGTGCGTTGTGATGTTGAATACGAACCACAAGATTTCTTTGAAACTTCGTTTGAACATTTAATATCGTATGGATCACATTATTATGGTTATGTGTGGTCGCAAGTTTTAGCAGCAGGATTATTTGAGTATATTTGTAAATATGGCATTACCAGTTCAAAAGTTGGCCAACAGTTGTATGAATCGTTATTATCTCATGGAGGCAGTCAAGATCCGCATACATTGATTGAGTTATTGTTAGGATCAACCGTAACAAAACAATCATTATTGGATTCATTGCAGGCTTAGAATGTTGTAGGTTTATGTGTAAAAAGTCCCGAACTTGTTCGGGACTTTTTGTTATGTCAGTGGTAGTAATTTTTTATAGAAGATTTGAATAATATTCTTCCCAATTAGGAGATTTTGGCTTTACTGGCGCGATAGCAACGTTGTTGCCAGGTTGTATGTAGTCTTCTGGTAAATATTCATATTGAGCCCCTATTCTTGAAGGTCTTTCTTGAGGGATTTGTTGTGTTGATGCTTGCACTGGTTTTGCTACAGGTGCAGCATTAGATCGTATAGCTGGTAGCGTTTTAGCAAGTTCTTGTTCTAGGATTTGGACGTCTTGTGATAGCTTTGTGGCAAGATTTTTTTGTTGTTCTACAAAAGGAATAATATCTTTTTGTTCAGATTTATAAGGAGTAATCGCATTTTCTTTTGCTATAGCAGGAAGAATGTCTTTTTGTTCGAGTTTGAAAGGGATAACGGCATTTTCTTTTGTTAGAACAGGAACAATGTCTGTTTGTGCAATTTTAAAAGGAGTCATAGATTTTTGCTCTGCTACGACGGGAGCTATAGCTTTTATCTCATTATTTAGTGTTGCCAGAGCTTTTGTCTGGGCGTTAAAAGGCGTCATAGCTTTTGTCTGGTCATTAAAGGGCGTCATAGCTTTTGGTTGTTCTACAAAGGGAGCAATCGCTTTTTGTTCTGGATTGAAACGAGCTATAGATTTTATCTCATTATTAAGTGTTGCCAGAGCTTTTGTCTGGGCGTTAAAAGGGGCAATCGCATTTTGTTGAGTTTCGAGAGGAATAACAGCTTTTTGTTTATCTACAGCAGGAATAATCGATGTATTGCCGACGGCTTCTGTTGTTGGATTTACTTTAGCACCAGTTATTTTAATGCTATCATATTCATGTTTTAAAAAGTTTTTAAAATTATTAAAAGCATTTTTTATGTCTTCTGGCAATGATGGTCCAGCTGGAGCAGGAGCTTCTATGAAATTTTTTACAGCTGTAGGTTCTATATTATTTGCGGGCGTAGGTTTTTGAGCAGGTATAGGAGCAGGAATATCAATTGATGCAGGATTTTGAGCAGGTCCGGGAATAGCTTTAGGTACAGGTGCTGTGTATACTCGCGTTGGATCTAATACTTCTTCTAATCGTTTGTTTATTTCAATCATGTTTTTATTTTTATTGAAAATTTTATCGGCATCAGCGGTTGAAAAATTTGCTTTTTCAGTATTAGAGAGTTTATTAAACGCAGTGAGGAATTCTTTCTCTTGTTGCGCCTTTAAAGTCTTGATTTCTAATTGTCTAAGGGCGTTTTGAGCTGCTTGAGCAGTATCAATATTTGGTTGAGCAGCAGGCGCTTCTTTCGCTACTTGTGCGGATGATCGTGCGGGGTGTCCTTTTCCATAATTTGCAAAATTAGTAAACCCTTGCTCTCCGCCTTGAGCAGCTTCACCAGTTATTTTTTCACCAGCTGTATCTAAAAATTTGTTGCCGGTAGTTTTAATTTTTTCATATCCAGATTTAATAGTATTACCAATATTTGTAAGAATAGAACCAGTTTGTGCTTCAAGAGCATTTTGAGTAGCCTGAGCAGCTTGATTTGGATTAATCATTGTATTTGGTGCAGGAGCAGGAGCTTGTTGTGGAGATGGAGTAGGCACTGGTGCTGGATTTTTTGGTGTAGGAGCAGGAGCTGGCGCCTGAACTTGTACTGGTTTTGGAGCAAGAGTTGGAGCTTGTTGTGGAGATGGGGCAGGCGCTGGCGGCGTTAAAGCTGGAGTGTCAGCTTTTGGAGCTGGTGCGACATGTCCTTTTTCATAATTTGCAAAGTTGGCAACGCCTTGATCTACACCTTGAGCCGTTTCACCAGTTATTTTATTGCCAGCGGTATTGAGAATTTTATTGTTAGCCGCATGTAATAATCCTGATCCCAACCACAGAGCGTTTGTTGTATGTATCAGAGCTTGATCACCACTATCAAATGGTTGTAAAACAGGATCTTCTAAAGATGAATCAGAGTTACCATGTGCATAATCTTCAGTAGTTTGTATGGATTTTTCTATGAGCCGTTGTGCTGTTTGTCCTGGTTTATAAGTATCATTGCTTACATTTTCATAAGTTATTTTTGC
>JAUYOQ010000032.1 GCA_030697975.1 Nitrosopumilaceae archaeon
AATCTGTTAAAGACGAACTAGAATCATTAACACTTGTTACAACAAAAAATCCAAAGTCATTAAAAGGTGCAAAGTTCTTTGAGACATCAGACATTAATTTAGACAAAATAAAAGCGCCAACAACAATCTTTGAAGGAAATGCAGAAGATGCAGTCAAGTTATTTCCAGCAAACATCAATGTGGCAGCCCTGTTAAGCTTGACAGGTCTTGGCAACAAAAATACCAAAGTAAGAATTGTTGCAGATCCAAATACCAATAAAAACACACATTTTATTGAAGCAAATGGAAAGTTTGGTAAAATATCAATCAAAGTTGAAAATGTGCCTGACCAAAATAACCCAAAAACTAGCAGGCTTGCAATACTTTCAGCAATAGAATGCTTGCGCTCTATATGCTCAGGCGATATCAGAATAGGTACCTGATTTGGCAAAAATTGCCAGAATTGCCAGATTTGTGAAAATTATGGTCTATAATGTCATGTTTTAAATGCCAAGCAAAACCATTTTGTCTGTTTGAATCTAAAAGACGAAATTCTAAAACTAAAAAAGGAAAAGGATGTTGTTATCCTAGCTCATAATTACCAGATCCCAGACATTCAAGACATTGCAGACTATGTTGGAGATTCGCTAGGTCTTTCAAGGCAAGCAGAAAAAACTAACAATAAAACAATACTGTTTTGTGGAGTACACTTTATGGCAGAAACTGCAGCAATAATTTGTCCTGACAAAAAAGTTTTGATACCTGATCCTGCAGCAGGATGTTCTTTATCTGATTCTATAACAATTGATGAACTAAGACGGTGGAAAAGCGAACATCCAGGAGCAGTAGCTGTAGGTTATGTAAATACAACTGCAGAAATAAAATCAGAACTAGACTATTGCTGTACCTCATCAAATGCCATTAATGTTGTAAAGGCTATTCCTGAGAACCAAGAAATACTATTTTTGCCAGACATGTTCCTTGGATCTTATGTCTCTAAAATGACTGGAAGAAAGAACATGTACATTTGGGCAGGAGAATGCCATGTCCATGCAGGTATCAGTTCACAAGACATACAAAATAAACTAGAGCAACTTCAAAATGCCGAACTTGTAGTACATCCTGAATGTAGTTGTACCACTCCAATGTTGTATGATATAGCAGTTGGCGATTATAACAACAGACAAGTCCAAATTCTTTCAACTGAAGGCATGATGAACTATGTTAACAGTTCACCAACACAAAACTTTGTAATTGCTACTGAAACAGGAATTCTATATAGAATGCGAAAACAAAATCCAACAAAAACTTTTGTTCCAGCTTCAGAAAAGGCAGAATGTCAATTCATGAAGATGATTACCTTAGACAAAGTCTACAAATCTCTACTTGAAGACAAATACGAAGTAAAGGTGCCAAAGAAAATTGCAGACAAGGCACGCTTTGCAATAGAACGAATGCTTGCCATCAGCTAGCTTTTTTATATAATTGATAATTTTTTTGGTGTATTGACAGGATTATTTCACAAAAGCATAGAACAAAAAGAGATTATTAAAAGAAAAAAAGAGCTAAAGACACTTGTAAAAGACAAACAATACGATAAGGTACTTCAAATCGGCTCTGAGCTATTAGAAAAAAGACCAGATGATCTAGATGTTTTATTCATTGTTGGAAGCATATACTATATGCGTGGCAAGCACAAAACATCGATTTCATATTTTGATAAAATCCTTGACATAAGCTCCTACGATCCAGAAACACTACTTTTAAAGGCAAATGCTCTGTTTGAGTTAGGTCAGTACAACGAAGCAATCAAATGTTGCAACAAAATTCAAGAAATTGATCCTAAAAATAAAGCCGTTTTAGAATTATTATCAAAAATAAATACAAAACAAAGATGACTTAGCTAACTTCAAGACTAAAATCAATTCCTTTTACACTATTTGTTATTTCTCCAACCGAAATCATATCAACTCCTGTTTTGGCAAACGCTTGAATATTTTTTGAGTTAATGCCGCCTGAAGCTTCTAACAAAACTTTGTTGCGTAATCCTAATTTTTTTAGCCTTGCTATAGTTTTTGTGATATCTTTTGGGCTGAAATTATCAAGCATAATGATAGTTGCACCTTCACGCGCAGCAAGGATTGCATCATTTTGATTTTCAACTTCGATCTCGATTTTTTTGTATTTTTTTTTGGCTTTGTTAATTAGATTTGTTATTGAACCAACTGCCAAGTGATTATCCTTTATCATCACCATTTCATCAAGTGACATTCTATGTTTTTGTCCGCCGCCAATTTTTACTGCCTCTTTGTCAAAAAAGCGTAATCCTGGGGCTGTCTTTCTTGTTGCAAAGATATGTGATTTTGAATTTACTTTTCGAATTTTTTCTACTAGGTTATTTGTTTGAGTAGCAATTCCACTCATTCTTGTAAGCAGATTCAATGCAGTACGTTCACATGTTAATACTGACTTTGCATATCCTGAAATCTCCAAAACTATCTGGGTTGATCTTATTTCACTTCCATCCAATTTCAATACTCTAACTTTACAACCTTTCAAACAAAAAATTTCTTTTGCACACTTTACTCCTGCTAGTATGCCATTTTGCTTTGCAATGATTCTTGCAGTTATGATTTTTTTTGGCAAAAGACTACTAGTAATGTCGCCTTTGCCAACATCTTCAGCTAAAAATCGTAAAAGTTCCTTCCTTTGATTTATTTTCAACGTAAAATTTGCATTTTATGTACTTATTAACCATCACAAAAAACCAAAGAAATTTCTACACAATAAATATTTGAGAGAATTTTTGGTTATGTTACCTTTAAGGCGTATTTTCCTTCTTTTGTAATTCCCAAAGTCTTTGCTACGTGAGAATTTGTAGGATCTACAACCACAACAATTCCAGTCCAATCATGTGTAAGATCTGATGATTTACAATTGCCACAAACTTTTGCAATTGTGATACATTTGCATTTTCTGCATGCCATTTCTCTGGCCATTTTACTTCCCCTTGACTTCTACTGTTTTCTTTTGTTTTTGGGAATCTTTTTCTTTTGTTTTTTCTCCAGAGCCTGAATCTTTTTCTTTTGTTTTTTCTTCAGAGCCTGAAGATTTTTTAATTTCTTCTGCAATCCATTCATCTGCACCCAAGAATGGCTGTCTGCATGTAATTCCTATTTTTCCCATAGATGCTGCTTTTCCCAACGAAACAGCTGTTATTCTTGAACGCAAAGTAGAACCAACTTTTAGTGTACGACCACTTTGATTTGCAAGAATTATTCCTGATTTTACATCGCTTTTTAGATAATCATCCATAATTTGTGAGAGGTGCAACAAAGCATCGGTTGGTCCAATTCTTACAAATGCACCAAAATCAGTAATGTCTACAATCTCTCCATGTACAATCTCTTGAAGCTTTGGATAGTATGTCAATGCTTCAAACTCTACTTTGTGAAAAGTCCCACCATCACCTGGCACCATCTTTCCCATTGATTCTACCTTTGCATCTAAAATCATGATGATATAGCCCAAGTCTGCATTGATCATGCTTTCATATTTTTCCTTCAAAATGTTGACTGCTGCTTTTTTGAGTACAGTGCCAAACAGACTAGGAGGTATTCTGATAACATCAAGTAGCGTAGATATTGAGAACAACTGTGCAGTGGTTGAAGAACGTCAATTTATGAATCTTTGGGTAATTTTCAATAATTTTTCTGAAGATTTCTTGATTCGATAAGCTAGCTGAAACAAACTATTGTATGATTTGAAATATTGAAATTTTTGAAATCTACTTGATTAGGAATCCCTAACGTCAAAATAATTGAAACACAACAATTTCATCCGTGACCTATCTTTAAATAATGTAAATGGAATTTTTTGATCATGGTAGGCGTTGATCAAGTTCTTGAAAAATTAAGCACAGTAATTGACCCTGACTTGAAAAAAGACATTGTATCAATGGGGATGATTAAAGACTTGGAACTTAATGACGGTAATTTGAAATTCACACTAGAGCTAACAACCCCCGCATGTCCCTTCAATGCAGAAATTGAAGAAGATGTTAGAAAGGCAATTAGCCAGATTGAAGGAATCAAAAACTTTGACATGAGTGTTACAGCCAAAGTAATGGAAGGTCGTTCATTAGACGCAGATATGGCATTATCTACAGTAAAAAACATCATCGCTGTTGCAAGTGGCAAAGGAGGGGTAGGAAAATCAACTGTTGCATTAAACTTGGCGTTAGCATTATCACAATCTGGAGCCAAGATAGGACTACTTGATGCAGACATCTATGGGCCTAGCATTCCATTAATGCTCGGACTACAAAAAGTAGCATTAGAAGTTGAAGACAATAAATTACAACCAGCAGAATCACATGGAATTAAAGTAATTTCATTTGGATTCTTTGGTGAGCAGGAAAGTCAAGCTGCAATTTATAGAGGCCCAATAATTTCTGGAATTGTAAAACAATTTTTAGTAGATGCAAACTGGAGTAACCTTGATTATCTTATCGTAGATCTTCCACCAGGAACTGGAGATATCCCATTAACACTTGCACAGACAATTCCTATTACTGGTATACTAGTAGTTACTACCCCACAAGATGTTGCAAGTAATGTAGCTGTAAAGGCAATTGGAATGTTCAACAAACTAAACGTTCCAATACTTGGAGTTGTTGAAAACATGAGCTATTTTATCTGCCCAAGCTGTAATGAAAAGCATTACATTTTTGGTGAGGGTGGAGCAAAAAAAATTAGCGAAAAATACAACATACCATTTGTTGGCGAAATTCCACTAAATTCAGGAATCATGGAAGGCTCTGATAAAGGAAAACCAATCATACTAACAGATCCAAATTCACCAAGTGCTGAGGCTTTTAGAAAATCTGCAAAAAATGTAGCCGCACAATGTAGTATACTTGCTGCAAAACTTAGAGAAGAAATGCAAGCAGAGGCTGCAGAGCCTGCTCCAACAAGTTAAGTTTTAGAATTGTTGTGCGCCTTCCAGAAAGTCTCCGCGAGCAACTCAAAATCCCTCTTGGTATTTTATTGCCAAGTCAACAGGTAAATAGAAACAATATTCAAAAACATCTTTCAGAAAAAACATACCTCATTACAGTTGGTGACGCCACAACAGAAAACATGATAAATTTAGGTATAGTCCCATCTCTTCAAATAATAGATAACCAAGAAAAAAGAAAAGAAAGAAAGTCCCTTTCCATAAAAGACGTAAACACTACATTATCTTGTAAAAACCCTGCTGGTGAAATTACCCAAGAAAGCATTACTACAATAAAAAATAGCTTTAGTTCAAAACCTCCAGTTAGAATTACTGTTGACGGTGAAGAGGATCTGCTTGTAATCCCTACATGCATTTTTGCTCCAACTAATGCTGTTATAATGTATGGCCAGCCAAATGAAGGGCTTGTTATAGTAAAAATTGATACAGAAATTAGAGATAAAGCACAAAAGATACTTGATTCAATGATCTGATGGGGTATGATGAGACGGTGGCTGTATGATAAATGATTACACTACTAAAAACTCTGACCCTACTAAATCAAATTTGAAAGAACCAAAATAAACAAAACTCAGGACAAGAATTGACACTTGAACATAAACTAGAACTTTAGAACAAAAAACCATGAAGATTGATCCTGATCTTAAACTACAGATTTTAGAAAAGGTCGGGATTTATTCAAGCCGATTTTCAATTCCTGAACCACACGTCCTTCTTACAACACGAGAAGTTCTAGAAATGCCAAAGGAAATTACTACTGGCAGAAGAACTTCAGCACACAAGTATTACGGGGTGTCATATTTACAACACAATCTTGTCTTCATAAATGTAAAAAAAATACCTGATGAAAAAACATTAGAAAACACAATTGTACATGAACTGATCCATATGAGGTTTCCATATCTTAGTCATGGAAAAAGATTCAACAAACTTGTAAGAAGAGGACTACATGGCAAAACCTTTCCTTCATATCAAAAACGAAAATGAAAACTATGATAATTTTTTCTCAATGATTTATATTTCCCGCGAATAGGCGTGCTAGTATAAAATGGAAATACAAGAGCTTCTACCTATAGGAGCTGCCATTGCTTCTTTTATTGTTGCAGCTGGTTTTGCCGCCTGGGTTTCAAAACAAAATGCAGGAACAAAAGAGATGATGGAAATCTCAAACGCGGTGCGTGTGGGAGCATCTGCGTTTCTTAGACGCGAAATGAAGATAATTATTCCAATAGCAATAGGTCTTTCTGTAATTATTGGATACTTTATAGGATTTTCAAATGGAATTGCTTTTGCAGTTGGCGCAGCAATGTCAGCAATTGCAGGACTTATTTCATTAAAGATTACAGTAAAAGCAGCAGTAAGAACTGCTCAATCAACAGGAAATGGATTAGGAAAAACATTTGCATTAGCATTTAGAGGTGGCGCAACAGTTGGCCTTACAGTTCCTGCAATGGCACTGCTTGCAATGACGTTGCTGTATTTTGCATTTCCTGATCCAATTACAATTGCTGGAGTAGGAATTGGAGCAAGTTTGATTGCGCTTTTCATTAGGATTGGTGGCGGTATATTCACAAAGGCAGCTGATATGGGCGCAGATTTGGTTGGAAAGGTTGAAGCTAACATACCTGAAGATGATCCTAGAAATCCTGCTACAATAGCTGATAATGTTGGCGACAATGTAGGTGATGCAGCAGGGATGGGCTCTGATGTCTATGAATCATATATTGTTACAATGCTTGCCTCAATTCTGATTGCCGCACTTATTGGAGCTCCAGAAAATATTCTCTATCCAATACTTGTTGGTGCTTCTGGCATGATTGCCTCTATAATAGGCACTGCAACTGTAAGCTCTAGAAAAACTTCAGACGTAATGAAACCACTTAACATTGCATTTTATGTTACTGCGGCAATTGCTATTGCGTTAAACTTTGTATTTACATATCTCTTTTTAGGCCAAACTACTATTGCATATGCATTATTTGGCTCAACTATTGTTGGCGTAATACTTGTTCCAGTAATTCAAAAAATTACCGATTTTTATACAAATTACAAATACAAGCCTGTAAAAGAAATTGCCGAATCAGCAAAGTGGGGTTATGCATCACTAACATTGATGGGAATCATAAAAGGCATGCAATCAACTGGTCCATTTATGATTGCACTTGTTGTAGCAATAGCCATTTCATTTGCAATATCATCATCAGCTGCACCAGATCCTTCCCAAGCACTACTTTATGGAATATTTGGCACATCATTAACTGCAATGGCAATGTTGAGTCTTGCAGGAATTGTACTAAGCATTGACGCATTTGGCCCAATTTCAGACAATGCTGGTGGAATAGTAGAGATGACTGGCATGGGTGAAGAAAATCGTAAAGTAACTGATGAGATTGATGCAGTTGGGAACACTACAAAGGCAATTACAAAAGGATTTGCCATTGCTAGCGCAGGTCTTGCAGCATTAGCTATGATGCAAGCTTTCCAGTATGAAGCAAGCAAAGTATTTCATCAAGTTTTTGATTATAGTCTTACAAATCCTACTGTAATAATTGGCCTACTAGTAGGTGGACTTATACCATTCATTATAACGGGTCAGCTAATAAACGGGGTTTCAAGAGCCGCATCAAAAATGGTTGATGAGGTTAGAAGGCAGTTCAAAAGCGATCCTGAAATACTTACAGGCAAATCAAAACCAGATTATGCAAGATGTGTAGATATTGCAACAGTCGCATCACTTAAAGAACTGTGGAAATCAGCAAGCATAGCTATTGCTGCACCAATAGTTCTTGGAATTATACTTGGCCCTACCGCAGTAGCTGGCCTTTTAGTTGGCGCTGTAGTTACTGGAATATTTTTGGCATATCACCTTGCTAACACTGGAGGCGCGTGGGATAATGCAAAGAAGCTAATTGAAATGAGGGGGGCAAGAGGAACAGAAGAACACAAAGTAGCAGTAGTTGGAGATGTAATTGGCGATCCTTACAAGGATACAGCAGGCCCTGCCTTGAATACGGTAATAAAATTGCTTAATACCGTTGCCATAGTGTTTGTTTCTGCCTTTGTTGCTATTCTTGTACTATGATTTTTTGTCGTCTACAACTATAGTCATATCAAGCTCATCTATCTGAGACTCTATTGCTCGCTTTAATGCGTCATTGTGCTCAGGGCAGAACTTGAAAAAGTCATCTACTGTTACAAAACAGCCACAAATCCACCTTGTTTTTTTGGCTCCTTCAACTGTTAGCTTTGCATAGGATGGTGCACTCATACATTATAATGATAAAAAAAGAATAAAAAAAGTTTGTATTTTAAAAAGTAAAGTTTATGGACAACCTTCCATCTTTTGGATGAAAAATCCATCTTTCTTGATTGCCTCAGAGATTGGTTCAGGAGCTCCCTGTGAATGGCAAAACTGACATTCCTCTGTTGTTACTTCTGCGGTTCCTTCTCCAACTGACTTTAGCCACTTTTTTGCATACTCGATTGCCTTGTCATGATCTTTGATATCTGTAATGACATCAAAGTGCATTGTATGGCCATCTTTTGCCTCTACATACGTATCGTAAACGTGTATCTCCATATCAAATATTGAAAGTAAGGGATATTTAATTCAAATAACTAGGCAGACCGTGAAAAATAAAATTACGCTGGAAATTCCAAAACTACCGAACATAATACTGGAACTAGATGACAAAATGTCACCAAAAACTGTAAATTCACTTTTAGATTCTTTACCGTTCTCTGTTGGAATTAATCTGTGGGGTGAAGAGATCTATACAGATGAAACTCCTGTTAAGATGACAGA
>JAUYOQ010000044.1 GCA_030697975.1 Nitrosopumilaceae archaeon
GCTGTAGGCTTTACAGCACTTGCAGATTCGATTTTTTTTATTTCGTCTTGTTTACTAGTAATGCTTTGTTCATTTTGCATGTGTGATGCAGCTTGCTTCTCTTTTTTTGACCCAAAACCAAATTTGCCAATCTCTAGTTTCTTTTTATCTTGCTGTTTTTCTTTAACCTCGGTTTCAGAGTTGGTAGATTCTGTTTTATCCTCTTCTTCTTTTTTTTCATCAGTATTTTTCTTTGCAGTAAAGAATTTCATTTGTTTTCAACCTTTGACAAAATTAAATCATTCATTAAAATGCCCCCATCGCAGCAAATCCTATTACTGTCATCACAATCATTACTATGACATGCTTTATCCCTGCTGTAAACGAGCCTTCTCCAATTTTTCCTGCCGCTATGCCCCCAAAAACTGCTTCTACAATTGACATATTAAACATGAGTCCAGTTATTTCATCAACTTTAACTCCTAAAATGGCCCCAAACATTCCCAAGGGAATATTTGTCTCTGCTGCAACCGCGCTTAATTTTTCCTGAACGTTTTCAATTTCTGTAAAGAAATTTGCTACAAGCAATATGGACACAGATAGGAACACTACAAACGATATGTATATTGTGTAAATATACGGAGATAGCTGTGATTTTCTTTCCTTTTCAATATTTTGCATCTCTGCTACATGTGTATGAATCAACTCTAACGTATCTGTAACATTTCCTCCAATATCCATTGATATTTGTAACAAAACCGCTACACGTTTTGAAAGTCGCGTTCCAACTTTTTTCGTAAAAACATCGAATGCTTCATGATGTGGCATTCCCCAACTTATGTTGGCCCTCAAGTTTTTTAACTCAGGAGTTAATGATCCCAACTTTCTATTTGCTGACTCTTCTACAGCTCTCATTAAATTGAGTCCACTTTCAATGGAGCTTACAAGTGATAAAAGAAATATCGGCAAGTTTTGATCTATGTTCTCTCTTCTCTTACTTTCAGATATCTGGTTCATCAAAAAAGGTACAATCATGATCATAAGTCCAGCTATCAGCCCAACTGTTCCAATCAAGGCCATTCCAATGGCCCCTGCAATTTGTGGAGAAAGAATCATTATGCTTATTCCTGCAATAACTGCAATCATGTTGATTCTGCCTTTTTTTCCTTGAAAAAGGAGCCTGATGTTGATTTTCTTTTCTTTTGTATCCCCAAATTGAATTCTTCTAGTTTCTACTGCCATCTGACTTACCTCTTTGGAACCATACTATCTATCATTACCAACATCATTAGTCCAAAAAATGGCACAAACCCATAAGTTAGTAGTTGCATCAAGGTGATCAAATCAAATCCTGCCAACTTGGGTGTCATTATTGCCATAATTGATAACATAATAATTGAAAGTAATGGGAAAACAATCATCAAAATAGTATATATTTCAGCAACAATGCCAAGTGATCCTATCATTTTCTTTAACCACATTTTTTTCTCTTCCATCTGTACTTTCGCTGTTGCAGTAAAGTACTCTTGTAAGTTACCTCCTGCTTCAACTGTAGATATCAAACCTTCTAACATCTCATTGTATGGTCCTGGTGGTGTTCTTTCAATAAGATCTTTTGTTGCAGTAATGATATCCATTCCTAAAACCTCTAAATTTCGGCCTACGTATTTTGCATCTTTAACAATTTCCTCTTTACTTGCTTCTTTTGCTATTGCTTTGAATACCCCTTCTAAGCCTAATCCGCTTGCTGATAGGGTTGCCATGTATCCTATGTAATATGGAAGTTCAACAGAAATTCTATTTGTTCTTGATTTAGTGTTAAAATTTGGATAGATTGACATAAAAGCAAAAAGCCCTTGAGATAATCCTGCTCCCAAAATTACTGGAAACAAAATCCCAAATTCTGGAGGCTGCATCTTGAATAAAATAGAAATCACCGTACCTACAACCAGACCAATAATTCC
>JAUYOQ010000045.1 GCA_030697975.1 Nitrosopumilaceae archaeon
TTGATTTTTTCTTCACACTTTTGATTTCCGCACCAAGGCGCCTCAAAAAATCCGCCATCTTCTATTTTTGATTTAAACTGCTCATAGTCAGATACTTTTAGAGTCATCTGTGAAAGCAATTTTTTTGCAGATTCAAACAACTCTTTTTGAATTGTATCAAGTACTGATACAACTTCATTCTCTAGTTTGTCAAGTGGAACGTCTGTTTTTTGACGCGAGTGGCGTTTTACAAGAACGACCTTTTGCTTTGCAATGTCTTTTGGGCCAAGCTCTAGTCGTAACGGTATGCCCCTTAGCTCCCAGTCATGGAACTTGAAGCCAGGCGTAAGCTGATCTCTTTTATCTACATGCACTCGAAGGCCTTGCTTTGCCAGAGTATTTTCTATCTCGCCTGCCTTTTCTAGAACCTTTTTTTCATCTTCACCTGTATAGTATATTGGAACAATTACGACCTGAATAGGTGCAACCTTTGGAGGCAGCACCAAGCCCTTGTCGTCTCCATGAACCATGATCATTGCGCCAATCAGTCTCCAGGAAACCCCCCAAGATGTCTGCCAGACAAAAGTTTCTACATTATCTTTATCTGAAAACTTCACTTCAAACGGCTTTGAAAAGTTTTGTCCCAAAAAGTGAGACGTTCCCATCTGCAATGCTTTACCATCAGGCATCATTGCCTCCATTGTTGTTGTATATACTGCGCCAACAAACTTTTCTTTCTCACTTTTTTTGCCAACAAGAACAGGAATTGCAAGCTCGTCTTCTACAGTTTTTTTGTAAGTCTCTAGGATTTCTAGTACCTCTTTTTCTGCTTCTTCTTTTGTTGCATGCACTGTATGGCCTTCCTGCCAGAGAAACTCTGATGTTCTAATGAACGGCTTTGTTGCTTTTATTTCTGCACGTAGTGCCGTGTTCCAAAAGTTGATTTTTAGCGGAAGGTCTCTCCAGCTCTTTATCCATTTTGAATACAGCGAGTATGCCAAAGTTTCAGATGTTGGGCGAAGTGCCAGCCTGTCGCCAACCTCAGTATCGCCAGAGTGCGTTACCCAAAACACTTCTGGGTTAAAGCCACTAAAGTGCTCCTTTTCTTTTCCAAGCAACGACTCTGGAATCAAGACAGGAAGAAATCCGTTTCTTATTCCAATTTTTTTAAATTTTTTATCAAGTGAGTCTTTGATTGACTCCCAAATAGAATAGCCATCTGGCCTTAGAACAATTAACCCCTTTACTGGGGCATAATCTGCAAGCTCTGCCTTTAGAACAACCTGGGTATACCACTCGCTAAAATTTTCTTTTTTTGAAACTGTGATTCCTATCTGCTCGCTCAATTTCAGATTATAGTAAAAACCTGTACTAATGAGCCTTTTTGTCTAAAGCTTGTCTCCCTTGCAAAGAACTTTTCCCATAACTCTGCTCTGAAAGTTGGGACAAACAAAACACTGGACAAAATGAATATTTTCTTTGAAAACAGGGCAATCAACATATTCTTGCTTCATTTTTTTGAGCATCTTTGGGCTTACTCCTTTAAGCTTTAGCTTTCCTTTTTCATCCATCACGCCAGATTCCTTGAGCTCCTCTTTTACCTTGTCAGAAATCTTTTGTTTTTCCTCTGTTGTCTTTATCTCAACTTCATACTTGTGTTCTAACTCATTCATATTTTGCTTGATTTGGGTGTTTGATTTATTACTAGCGATCAGTGTTGGCAGATAAAACTGATTATATTTATACAAAAACTAGAAACTTTGGTAAGAGATTTTCAGAATTTAACACCAAAGCCAATCAAAGCTACGCAACAGATCTATTATTAACAAATTGGGCATGCCTGCTAGGCTTCGACACCACGCTAGGCTGTTTCCAATAGCGTTAGGGATGCAGAGATGACTGCAGTCATCTTGTTAACGCCCTAAACGATATACCCTTAGCATTTCATACGATAAAAGATTGTCGGCCAGAACTTTCAAATTTGATTTGAAAATGATCGATCTTTTATCAAAAAATAAGCCTGAGCTTAATTTTTTGTATAACATTAATATAATTAAATTTTTGACTTGAAATCGTAAAACAATTGCTTGCAATTTTTGATGTAGAAGGAGTTCTCTTTGACGCAGAATACCTGCCCATTCTTGCCGAAAAGGTAAACAAGGAAAAAGAGATCTGGGATATTACAAAAAAAGGAATAGAAGGCGTCATAAACTGGGAAGAAGGACTCAAAAAACGAGTCGAGCTACTCAAAGGTCTAAAATATGAAACTTGCAAAGAGGTAGCAGACTCGCTTCCAATAATGACTGGTGCAAAGGAGGCATGCAGTGTACTCAAGGCAGCAGGATGGAAGCTTTTGGCAATCTCAGGTGGATTTACAATTATTACAGAGCGATTAAAAAAAGAACTAAACTTGGATCATGTGTTTTCAAACGAATTAATTTTCAAGGATGGCAAACTTGATGGTGTTAAAATAAACGTTGACTCTGACAAATCAAGGTCAGCTAAAATAAAGATAAATGAATGGAACGAGAAAAAAGAAAACATTGTTGTAGCAGTCGATGGGGCAAATGACATCAAACTCTTTGATATTTGCGGTCTTGGTGTAGCGTATAGAGCCCAGGACATTGTAAAAGATAAAGCAGATGTTACGCTAGATGAAAAGGACCTCTCAAAGCTAATCGATGTTATAAACCGCCACTACAAGCTTGAACTCTCAACTGTTGCATAGCCAGTAAAATTAACATCTACCAAAAATCATACCAAAACACTTGACACTAGAAATCATACCGGTAAACCTCAAAAAAGAGATAGGGCCAGGTGACAAGCTGGCAGACTTGATTTCATCAAAAGCCAAGCTGCAAGACGGCGACATACTGATAATTTCACAAAAAATCATCTCAAAACAAGAAGGGAGAATAGTAAATCTTTCCTTGGTAATACCATCGATTCTTGCAGCAGGTCTGGCTTCAGAATATCAAAAAAGTCCTCAAATAGTTGAGACAATCTTGTCTGAGACAAAAAGGATTGTGAGAATGGAAAACGGAATTTTAATTTCAGAGACAAAACATGGATTCGTATGTGCAAATGCAGGCGTTGATGAAAGCAATGTAGGGGAAGGATATGCAATACTTTTGCCAGAAGACCCAGACCAGTCTGCAAAAAACTTGCAAGATCAAATCCAAAACAAGACAGGGAAAAAAATTGCAGTGCTAATATCTGATACATTTGGAAGGCCGTTTAGGATGGGACAGACAAACTGCGCAGTTGGAATATCCGGGATTGAGCCAATAATTGACTATGCTGGAACAAAAGACGACTTTGGCAGAGTATTGCGCGTCACTGCAATTGCAATAGCAGATGAGCTTTGTGCGGCATCTGAGCTTGTGATGGGAAAGACACTGCGATGCCCAGTTGCGATTGTACGAAACTACAACTTTGATCCAAAATCAAGTACAGTGCAAAATCTGATCAGACCAAAAGAACA
>JAUYOQ010000049.1 GCA_030697975.1 Nitrosopumilaceae archaeon
GTTAGCACCATTTTCTATGTTTGATTTTATTTTTCGTTCTAAATTCTGATAATCAGCTAGTGAGCGCTTCAGCCGTTCTTCACAAATAGCAAGACTATGCCTATCTTTTTCTAATAGTATTTTTAATTCATCTATGGATAATTCGTGAGGTTTTAGTTGAGGGTTAGTTTCCAAGTCTATTGAATCTTTGATTTTTTTTGTAAAATCTGTTTTAGTTTGTTGTTTACTTGATTCATCGAGATTAAGATCAACTGGTGGATTTTCATCATTGTTCATAATCTAACCAATCAGCCTTTTCTGCTAAATTTTATCCTTATTGTATGATCTCACACAATGGATTTGTTTTTATGATGATAATTTCAGCATCTTTTTTGTTTTTCTTTAAATTTTCAAAATCAAGTTTTGAACATGCGACAATTATTGTTGTTTTATCATTATGAAAAATGTCTAAGTTTGGGCCTTCATGTGTTTCTACATCGCCTATGTAATCTCGCAATCTAGATATTAAATTCTGTAGCATTTCGATCTTATCTCCTCTCATTTCATGTTGATCTATTGTCCAAGACAATACAATTTTTGTTCTACTAGCTTTAAGATCATTTTTTTTAAGTGTGGTTCGAATTTCATCTATTAAACGCTTGATGTATCCATCAATTCCTTTTATGCTTCCATTAATAAGATACATGAGTGTATTTGCACCTTCAAAAGATGAACCTAATGATTTAAGATCATATAGTCCACTAACCATATCATCTAAGAAAAGATTTTGATACTCATCAGAAATAAGATCAGATTTAGTAGAATCTTGAGCGAATTTACAGACTTCAAGGACACTACATAATGCTGAGAATCTAGAAAGTGTGTTTATTGCATGAAAATGTTCTGCAGATGGAATTGCTACAAATTTTTTTTCTTTTTTCCCACTTGTTAATAAATCTGCAAGCTTAGAATCTTGTTTACTATTATAGGAACCAATAACGTTTGGATGCTGAGTAATAACACCAACTGGATAGTAAAAATATGAAATGGATTTTCCAACCTCAAATCCTGTAACATGTTCTAATAAAGAGATATTTTCATTATTTCCACCAAAGCCTGTAGGAAGATTGTTAATAACAGAACTTCCTTTTTTTAATGTGGAAGTAGCGTCTTTGAATTTGGAATGAATTTCAGTTTTTGTATCTTGTCCTGTTTTTCGTATTCTTGGTGTAAAAAATAGATATTCTGCTTTGGAAATAGCTACATCTATTGGTTCCATTGAAAGTAATGGTTCGTCCTCTTTTAGGGAAGATACATTAGGATAGGTTTTTGCTATTTCTGCCTTTAGCGATATGGCAGAGGGGGTAGATTCATCTATTATGTGAACATCTGCTCCTTTTATGGCCATTTGACATGCCAGCGAATATCCTTCTGTACTTAAGCCGTAAAATACAACCTTTGTAGCACTCACTTCATCTGAGCTAGGAATTAAGACCAAGAAAAACTTATTGCACTTTCCATTTCAATCAAAATACTTGAAAATTTGGTTTGATATTCTTACTCCAAAGCAGCTTTTGTTTTTTGAGCCTATGATAATTAGATTAAAGAAAGATCATACTGTGATATGTACATCTCGTAAATATAGAGAAGTGATGCATCTTGCAAAAATTCGAAGATTAAAAGTGGTTATAGCTGGAAAGCATGGTGGAGCCGAAAAATATGGAAAACTAAACGCAAGCATTAGTAGAATGAATCGGCTTTCCAGAGTTATAAAAGAAATATCACCTGATATTTTGATTAGTTTTTGTTCACCTGAAGCAGCAAGAATTGCATATGGATTCAATATAAAACACATCGCTTTCCAAGATTCGCCACATGCAGAAGCAGTTATGCGGCTAACTATACCACTTGTACAAAAATTATTAATTCCATGGGTTATACCAAAAAAAGAATTTACTAAATTTGGAATTGATGAAAGAAACATTATTTCATATAAAGCAATTGATGCTGCAGTAATAGCAAAAAGAAAAATCAATAAGAAATATTCATTGCCATTAGACAATAGAAAAAAAACTATACTAATACGAGTTGAAGAAGAACAAGCCGCTTATTCATCAAAAAACGGCCGGATTATCTCCATCATAAAAGCAATAAGTGAAGAATTTAAAAACAATAATATCATTGTGCTTGGAAGATATTCATCTCAAATCAAATTTCTAAAAAGGATGTTTGGAAAAAAGATTATAGTATTGAATAAAGTTGTTGATGGAAAAAAATTATTGGATAATTGTAATGTTTTTGTTGGTTCTGGCGGAACTATGACTGCAGAAGCTGCATTATTAGGAATACCAACAATTTCTTATAATGCAGTACCAAATTTTATAGAAAAATATCTTGTTAGAAAAAAACTAGTAGTCCGGGAAAACTCGCCTGTGCACATGATTTCAATTATTAAGGGATTTCTTAGTGGTGTAGATAAAAAAACAAAACTGAAAGCAAAAAAAACACTAGCACAAATGGAAGATCCTTATCAAAAACTTGTTAAGGTAATTAACTCTCTTTAGTTGAACGTTTACTCTTTTGTTTTATATTTAAAGCAAGTTAAATAGAAAATAACATTAAGGGAATCAAAATTTAAGTCGTCGTCCGGAGCCCGGTAGAGGAAAAATTCCGCCGAGTGTAGCGGTCAAGCATAGGGGCCTTTGGAGCCCTTGACCCCAGTTCGAATCTGGGCCGGGCTACTTTTATCATTTAATTTAATTTTAATAATTAGAAATCTAATCTTGTCAATAATCTTGTGGCAATTGAAAATAGTCCTATTGCAAGTACAATCAAGACTATCATTTCAATTATTATAAAGTTAGAAAAAGTATCAAAAATTCCTGCCCTTATGACATCTACCAAATATGTCAGGGGATTAAGGTAAAAGGCAGTTGCTAGCGGTTCTGGTGTTCCTGATGCAGGATAAAATGCTGTACTTACAAATGCAAAAAACAAAAACACCGTATTAATAATAACGTTAAATCCTTCACTTGAACGTAATCTTGTAGAAATTATTGACGCAATAGAACCAAATAATATTGAACCAAATATTGAAGTAAATATTAGAGTTGGAATTGTAAATATGCTAAACTCAATTGAATCAAAAAAAATTGGATAACCAACAAATGCAATTATCGTAGCACTTAGTATGCCCACAATTCCTATTGTACAGATGTTACTCAGTATGTAATCAGTTCTGGTAAATGGGCCTGCCATTATCTGCTCAAACATTCCATGACGCCTATCATTCCAAATTATTATGCCGGAAATGAGAGTGCTATTCATGATGTTAAAGCCAATCATTCCAGTAGCCAGATATGTAGGATAATCAAGTTTGGTGTTTTCGAACGGAACATCATCGATTAAAGAAGTATAAGCAAAACCAGCCACAAAAATATAGATTAATGGAAATATTATTTGCCATATCAGAAATCCTGGATTAAGCGATATCGTGATATTTCTGTTTACGAGTCTAAGCACTGGATGCATTTGAATCATTAACTGCTTTAATGAAAATTTCTTCTAGATTTGTTGGGATCGCAGATAGATCTTCGATTATAACATTATTTTTGTTTAATAATTGTAAAACTTCCATCAATACAAGTTCAGATTTATTAGAATGAATTGTAATATTAGTACCTGAATTAAAATCGATTTTACAATCTTGTATACCTGCTAATAAATTAAGCAAGTTTTGTTGGATTCCTGCTATGTGAATTTTTATAGTTTTTTCATCACCAAAGCGATTTTTTAGTTCATCAGGTGAATCTACAGCAATGATTTTTCCTTTATTGATAATAGCAATTTTGTCGCATAGGTACTCCGCTTCTGTTAATACATGCGTTGTGTAGAATATTGTTAGACCAGTTTTTACCTTGTTTTTTAAAAAATCTAATAATTTTCGCCTTGCAGAAGGGTCTAAACCACTAGTTGGTTCATCTAAAAACAATAATTCCATTTCATGCATAAATTCACGTGCAACCTGAACTCGTCTTCTTTGACCAATTGACAAGTCTTCATTTTTCTTTTTTCGTATTTCTTGTAAATCAAAAGATTCAATCAATTCTTCAACTTTATCTTTTCTTTGTTTCCGATCAACATTCCACATCATGCCATATTTTTCAAGTGATTTCTCAACAGTTAGTGTTGGTTCATAGCTAGGCTGTTGTAATACGACACCTATTCGATTTCTAACTTTTAATGGATGCTTTATTGCATCTGTTCCTAGAATAGTTATAGAACCGCCTGTTGGTTGAATAAGCGTTGTCAAAAGTTTTATTGTTGTAGATTTTCCGGCACCATTAGGACCTAAAAATCCAAATACTTGTCTCGATTTAACATCTAAATTAATTCCGTCAACTGCAGCAATATCATCATATAACTTGGAAAGGGAATTGGTTGTTATGCAGGACACTATTCCATCACTAGCCTATCCACTAATTAGTTTAATGAAATTTTTATTAATGTAATACATTAAGAGAACTCTAACTTGTCTGAATTTGATGCACTATTAGGTAAACTATTAGAACAAAAACCTGAACTTTCGCGAACTGATGTAGAAGAGAAAATAAAACAAAAAAAAGAAAAAATAGGTGCTGGTTATTTGACAGATCAGGGCGCACTTTTCTTAATTGCCGCTGATCTTGGAGTGATATTAGAACAACCAGCTAAAGTTGAAATTGGAATAAGAGACCTGCATGTAGGAGCAAAGGAAGTAACATTAGATACACGGATACTCAGCATTTCTCCTTCAAAACAATTTTCACGTAAAGATGGAACCATATTCTTTCTTAGAACTATGACTGTTTATGATGTAGATTCTACTGCAAGTGTTAAACTTTGGGATGAAAAAGCCAATCTACCAATAATTAATGAGCTAAAACCAGGTAATCTAGTAAAAATAGTAAAGGCTTATGTTAAATCTGATCTAAATGGAGCCCCAACACTAAACATAGGTTCAGGCTCTGACATACAAGTAATCGATAAACAAACCAACATCCCGTCACTAGAATCAATAACTAAAGATGTAAGTTCGCTGAAGGAAAATGAGAAAGACGTAGCAGTATCTGGAAAAATAGACGGCAACATAAGCTTGATGGAGTATACAAACTCCCAAGGACAGCTACGAAAAGCGTTAAGATTTAGATTGAAAGGAAATGATGGTAATTTTGTTAAAGTGGTTTTGTGGGGAAAAGACGAATCATCGTTACCAAAAATGATTCCTCCTAATGCAAAGGTTAGATTGCTAGGCATGAAAACAAAATCAGGAAACCAAGGTATCGAATTACATGGAAATGATGTAACTGTAATTGAAATAGAGGGCAAAAAAGAAGCAGAACCTGTTGTTGCTAGGATACTTTCAATTGCAAAAAATGAATCAGGTAATAATCTGGTTCTTGTTGTAGATAAAAATAAGAATGTCTTCAAGGTTTTTGATCAAGCCAATACTATTGGTTCCTATAATGAAATGGACATAATAGAATTGATGCCATCAAAAGTAATTGGAGATTCAGTTACATTAAACAAAGATTCTTTGATTAGAAAAATTGAATCTGAAAAAAACATTCCTTCTTTGTCTGAGATTAGAACGAAAATTTCTGATATAAAACCTGATAATGAATATTGTATTGAAGCAATTATCTTAAAAGAACCACAAAGACGCCAAGTTCAAACAAAAAGTGGTGAGACTATTTCATTATCTGAAATGTTTGCAGAAGATGATAGCGGGCAAATTTGGATAAAGGGTTGGAGAAATCTAGCTAGATTAATTGACAAGTGTTCTTTAGGTGAAATTGTATCCATTACAGGAGTTAATGCTAAAAGTGGTTTAGAAGGAAGAATTGAGCTTTTTTTGACACAGTTTTCGTCTATTAAAAAGAAAAACTAGTCCCAAAAACCTCGTGTCATGACAAATTGCCTTTCTGCTTCGTAGATCTGCTTGTATAGAGTTTCTTCATCAATCATATTGCGTAAGATTCTAGCTGCAGTATCTGCTCCCACTCCAAAACCAGATATAACAATAAAAGCAGTTTTACCAAAGTTTTCTATTAGTGATGATACCTTCCATGCGCGTTCAAATCTATGATTTTCCTCTTGTGAGATTTTCTTTCCTTGATGTTTTTTCTGTATAATTTTTTGTAGATCATAATCAGAATAAAACGTAGAAGTGATCTGTCTACTTTTGCAATATGGACATACTAATGCGTTCTTTATTTCATTAGTTTCAAATACGCGTTCCCATTTGCCGCATCTTGCGCAAATAACTCTATGTTTAGTTTTAAATAAACGAGACTTTACTAATTCAAGAATTCCTTTATTGATGTTTGATGGCGAAGAATAATACTTTGTAGTGTGATCCAGTATAGGCTCGGCAAGCTTGGAAAATGTGTCAACAGTGTGCCATTTTATCTGAATTTCATTATTTCGTATTTTTTCCAAGATTTTTTTTGTACTTTCTAGATCATATTTATCATGAAATAACTCGCGAAGCGCTTCTGATACAAGTGGGGTATTAGAATATCGCTCATAAAGAAACCTGGCTGATTTTCTATCGTAAATGGCATCTCTGCCAACTGTGCCAAATTTTTTTGCAACACACCATGTTTTCCAGTTTACGTTGTGAGTACCACCGATGGATGCAGTGACAATTGCATCAAGATCATACTGATCTTTTAAAACATCAATTAGATTTTTTTCGGAAGTTTTAGCTTTTGAAGATAACACTATCCTATATGCATCAGATCTTGATTCTACCATAAATCCTAATTTGGCTGACAACATCGAAGAAAGCAATGTTGCTAATGTAGCATTAATTTTAGTGCCAAAACATGCATGCAATACTAGAATGCTTTGACTCCTAACAGATTCTATAACGATTGTTTTTTCATCTGGAATTGAATCAAAATTAAGAGTTGTTATTGTTTTGTTTAAAAGTGAGATTAAACCGTGCTTTACTTTTGTCCTAAACAGACCTACTTTTCTAGCAGTTTTATAATCAACGGGGATGTTTTCCCCTTCCCAATATGGTACTGTTATTCCACCTGAATGAACAGGTTCTACGTTTATTGTAAGTGATTTTTCATCAACGTTAAGAATGCGCCATTGTGTGCCTCTTAGAACAAAGACATTACCTGCGTCTCCGTAATCTCCTACAAACCTTTGATCTAGTGAACCTATAATCCTCTTGCCTATAACATCCAATACCTTGAATTTGAGGATATCAGGTATTGTTGAAAGATTTTCAAAATAATACCTAAATGCACGTCCTTTTGTCCAAAAAAGCATTTTTTCTCGATCAAAGAATAATAAATAATTAGAATCAAGCAATTCTAATACTTTAAAAAAACTATCAATTGTCAGGTTTCTAAATGGGTAAGCGTTGGTAAAAGTTCTAAAGGCAAGATCTACTGGAACTTTGCCTATTTGTATAGCCAAACCAACTAAATGATGAGCAAGCACGTCAAGTGAACCTTCGTGGATTTTTTGTTCTTCTATAGAACCTTCTTTAACTCTCTCAAGAATAGATTTTGCTTCAAATTCATCATCTGCGTTATTAGTTATGATTAGACCTTTAGCAGAAGAGTCTTTGTTGTGTCTACTTCGACCAATTCTTTGTATTAGTTTTGACACCTGTCGTGGAGAACCATAATGTACTACTAATTCAACTGATCCTATATCCAATCCTAATTCAAGAGAAGAGGTACATATCACGATACTTTGTTTTCCCTCTCTTAGAATACTTTCAGTTTCTTCTCTTACTTGACGAGAAAGGGAACCATGGTGTAATTCAATGTTTATTGTAGATTTTTCCTTTAAAATTGAAGCAAGAAATTCTGCTTCTCCTCGTGTATTTGTAAATAAGAGTACTGGTGAATTTAGATCTAGTTTTGCAATATATTCAATAATTGAATCTGCAACGTCAGAAATTGTTCCATCGATGTATTTTATTTCCACATCATACTTTCTAATTGATGTGTCTTTGATGATTTTACATTTCCTTTTTGTTCCTACTACGAACTTTGCCGTTTCTTCAATATTACCTATTGTAGCTGATAAACCAACTCTTGTAATGTCAGATTTTGAGTTTAATTGAAGTCGTTCAAGACTAAGTGAAAGTTGAGCTCCTCGCTCATTAGATAATAGTTCATGTACTTCATCAATTATAACCCATTCTAGCTCAGATAATGCATCTAGCATTTTTTTCTGTGTTAGTAATATCACAAGAGTTTCTGGTGTAGTGATAAGTACATCAGGTGGATCATTTGATATTTTTCGTCTAACTGACTGTGTTGTATCACCGTGTCGAATTTCAATGGTTAAACCATCATTTTGTGCATATCGAGTTATTCTTCTAAATACATCTCTGTTTAGAGCACGTAATGGAGTGATGTATAGTGCTTTTATCTTACCAGCCTTCTTTGATTCTTTTATTTCAGTAAATATTGGAATTACGGAACACTCTGTCTTTCCAGAACCTGTTGGCGCAATAACTAATGAATCGTGTTTTTGAAAAATTACAGGTACAGCTTTTTTTTGAATCTCTGTTAGTTGTTTAAAGCCTAATGAATGGAATTTATCCAATAAATATGGATCAAGTAGTTGATTCTTCACTTTGTTTTGTTTTTGCTCGCTCATAAACCATAACGCCCACTAATCCAAGGGCAAATAGTATTACTGAAATAATTGGAATGGAATCGAAAATTCCTGCCATAATTAGGTTTGTTCTTTTTTGACAGTTAAATAGCTTAAGACGCGTCGGTAAGACCTTTAGCTGTTATGAAATATGAAAATTCTTGTTTTTGAAGAAATGATGGTATAACTTCTCCCACGTATCTGTTACCATTTTTTCTAAGCATAATTTTCATATGTGTAAACATGCTGATGGATTTATCTAGATTTTCTACATCCAAGTCATCTTTTTTTCGTATCATATTTGTTATAACAATTGGAATTTTATAGTAAGAGGCTGTTAAGGATAACTCGTGCATGTAATTCATAAATAAGATATTCTTTTCTAGAAAATTTTTCCCAGAAGAATATTCAAAGGAGAATAAATCAGTTATATTATCAACTACAATCAATGAAAAGTTTTCAATTTTTTTTATTTTAGAGAGATATTGTATTTGTTCTGATGTATTTGTTATTCTTCCTACCGTGACTTTATCAAGTAAATTAGGATTCATGTCTCGAAATTTCATAATTTCAAGCATTCTTTCAGGTCTAAATTCTCCGGTAGTGTCTTGAAAAAGAATTTTTCCGCCATCTTGTAATGCATTTACACAAATCTGCATAGCAAGTTGTGTTTTTCCAGTTGCGCTAGCTCCAAAAATATCGAAGATAATTCCTTCTTTAATACCTCCATTAAGAAAGTGATCTAATTTTTTGATACTAGTGCAAATCATTGTTTTTATAATAATTCTCAAAAATTAAAAGAGTTGTAATAAAAATATCTTTAGGCAAGGCTTTTATTCTGGATAACAACGATGCATGACAAGTGAATAACCGTTGTCGCAGACAAGTTCTAAGAGGCCATTAACTACACTTCAAAAAAGTACGAAAAAAACAGTAACTGTACGATTGAAAAATGAGGTGGAATATAAAGGAAAAATGGATAACGTTGATTCTTATATGAATTTGATAATGACTGACGCTGAAGAATTGCAACAAGGAAAAGTTCTTGCAAACTATGGAAGAGTTATAGTTAGAGGAAATAATGTATTATTCATAAGATTAGAAAATGAATTGTAACTAATCACACGTGTTTCTGATGACAAGATCGTATATTTTTACTTCAGAATCTGTAACTGAAGGCCATCCGGATAAGATATGTGATCAGATTTCTGACGCTTTTTTAGATGAATATTTAAGACAAGATCCTGACTCGCGTGTTGCTATTGAAACAATGACTACGACAGATTTCGTAGCTGTTGTGGGAGAAGTAACATCTACTGCAAAATTTGATAAACAAGCACAAGAAGAGATCGTTAGAAAAACAATAAGAGAAATTGGTTACGATAATCCAGAATTATTGTTTGATGCAGGTTCTTGTGAGATTATGATAAGATTACATGAACAAAGTCCAAACATTAGTCAAGGAGTTTCTTCTGGAGAAGGAAAAGATCAGGGTGCTGGTGACCAAGGCCTTATGTTTGGTTATGCAACAAATGAAACGCAGGAGCTAATGCCAATGCCTATCATTCTAGCTCATAAATTGACAAAAAGACTTGCAGAAGTAAGAAAAACTTTGGAATTACCATGGGTAAGACCTGATGGAAAATCACAGGTTTCTGTAGAATATGTAGATGGTAAACCAAAAAGAATTGAAGCCATAGTAATTTCTACTCAGCACGCACCAAATGTATCCAATGATGAAATATCAACTAAAATAATTGATAAAGTCATCAAGCCAGTTTGTGGAAATTTATGGAACGATAAAATAAAAATTCACATAAATCCAACAGGCAAATTTGAAATTGGTGGACCTCACGGCGATTCTGGTTTAACTGGAAGAAAGATAATTGTCGATACGTATGGCGGTCAAGGAAGACATGGGGGAGGAGCATTTTCAGGTAAAGATCCATCAAAGGTTGACAGATCTGCCTGCTACATGTGCAGATACATAGCAAAAAACATAGTTGCCGCAGGTCTTGCTGAAAAATGTGAAGTTCAAGTAGCTTATGCAATAGGTGTATCAGAACCGATTTCTTTAATGGTTAATACTTTTGAAACTGGAAAGATTCCAGAAGAAGACATTGAAAACCTAGTTAGAAAACACTTTGATTTACGGCCATCTGCCATCATAGCATATTTAAATCTCAAGAGGCCGATTTACAAAAAAACTGCAGCATATGGACATTTTGGTAGAAATGAGCCTGAATTTGAATGGGAAAAAACTAACAAAGCTGAATTATTAAGACGAGCTGCGGGATTGTAAGATCTCTAGATATGTTTTAAATTTCATTTTAGATAGTTTTTTTAATTTTTCATGATTTCCTATAAAATCTCCTACAAGTATATTCAAATCCTCTACTCCAAAAACGCTTTTTTGATTATGTAATGCATCATAGTAAGCATTTTCAAGTTTAATTTTTTTAATTCTTGCTGATTTTTTGTTTTTAAAAATTTTAACATATTTTTCAAAAGTTACTGTTTGAGGACCAACTAAATCAATAACTTTATTTAAAAATTTTTTAGAAATTAAAGCTTTGTAAATTACTTTAGCAACATCATTTACAGATATAGGTTGTAGATGATATGTGCCAGAGCCAGGAATTATAATAATTCCATGTTTAATTTGTCTAGTAAGAGATATTGAAAGTGAATCGTTTTTGTCTATTATGTACGACGCTCGAAGTATTGTATAGTTTAGTCCTGAATTAATAATCAATTGTTCAGCTTTATATTTTGAAATAAAATAGGCAGATGTAGTGTTTTTTGAAACTCCTAGACCACTAATAAAAATAAATTTTTTAATTTTAGCTTTTCTACAAAGGGCTATTGCATTTTTTGTTAAACCAACATTAACATATTCATAATCTGTAGTAATGTTCTGTTTTCCTGTTCCAATTAGATGAATAAATGCATGACATTTGTTTAGTTTTGAGATAGGAATATTTTTAGATAGATTAGGAGAAATTATCTTAGTTTCGAATTTATAATTTTGGAAATTCCTTCGTGTGATAGAAACTAAATTTATTCCCTTTTTATGGAGTAACCTTCTAAGATTTTTTCCTACAAATCCATTAGCACCGCTAATGGCTACACATAATTTATTTGGTTTTTCCATAAAAGTCATCTATAACTTTTAATTTTAAAGTTATTATTCTAAAGTTAAATGTCAGATACCAGTTCCTGCTATAAAATACTTGGTTTGCAAGATACTGCTTCACTAAATGAAATTAAACATGCATACAGAACGTTATCGTTGAGATATCATCCAGATAAAAATAAGAATGATACTAGTGCTTCACAAAAATTCAAAGAAATAACAGAAGCTTATCAATTCCTTAAATTAGCGCAAAAAAAAGAGAATCAAAAATCTAATAAGAATGTGGAATCAGCTCATGCAGAATTTTGGAATTATTATGATAAAAAGATGAATCATGAATTTTATTTTTACCAACAAAATTTTTCAGAATTTATACATAGTTTTAGAAAAAATATGCAAGAATCTGTATCACATAACCAAGAAAAACCAATATCACAACGAGTGACTCACTTTATACTTTATGGAGGCTTGGCACTAGTGGCAATTTGGATCATTTTGCATGAGGTTTTAAAATAACCAAGAAGAGTTAAAACACAAAATTGAAAATTTCTTCTGTGATATCAGAAAAGCCAAAAGGTAAGCTTAGAACGGGTTATACAACAGGAACATGTGCTGCTGCATCATCAAAAGCATGTGTATTAGCAATCATTAATCAAGGAAAAATGGAATCTGTCAACGTTGACCTGCCAAAAGGAAAGACTATTACAATTATAGTTCAAAGTTGTAGATTTAACAAAACTAGCTCAAAATGTTCTGTAATTAAGGATGCTGGAGATGATCCTGATGTTACACATGGTGCAGAAATTTTTGTGGATTTATCTTTAACAGCTAATGTAAATCAGATCGAAATTGATGGTGGAGAAGGAGTTGGCATAGTTACAAAACCTGGTTTAGGTTTAGAAATTGGAAAAGCTGCAATAAATCCTACACCTAAAAAAATGATTATTGAAAACATAAGAAATGTGGCAGAAGAATTGCTTCAAAAAAATGGCATTAGAGTAATTATATCTGTTCCAAAAGGAAAAGAGTTAGCTGCTAAAACAGATAATCCAAGACTTGGTATTGTAGGAGGCATCTCAATTCTTGGTACAAGTGGCATAGTTATACCATATTCAACAGCATCATTTGCTGCGTCAATTCGACAAAACTTGGATGTGTCTATTGCAATGGGAAATGATATAGTTGTTCTTACAACTGGTGGTAGAAGTGAAGAGTTTTCAAGAAATATAATTGATCTTCCAGATCATTGTTTTGTTCAGATGGGGGATTTTGCTGCGTATGCTATTCAACAGTGTGTAAAAAAAGGAATCAAGAAGGCCTATGTTGCAGGTTTTATAGGAAAACTTGCAAAACTAGCAACTGGTGTTAAGCAAACTCATGTCAAAGGCTCCAAGGTTAATACAAATTTTCTAGCAGATATAGCAGCAAAGTGTAATGCTAGTAAATCTGTAGTTGAACAAATACAGAAAGCAAATACAGCACGACATGTACAAGATATAGTAAAAGAAAATAATGTAGAAGGATTCTTTGATAAGATCTGTTTTGAGGTATATAGACAAATGAGAAAGCATTCAGAGAATAAAGTTCCCATTCAAGTCATGTTGTTTGATTTTGATGGTAAAGTCTTGGCAAAATACGCTTAAGAGCATTGGAATTTTATTAAACTAATCTGCAGGCTAGTTTATGGAAAAGGTAGCTGTTCTTGCAATTACAAAAAATGGAGTAAAGATTGGTTTAAAATTAAAGGAACTTTTCAAGTCATGGCAAATTTATGCACCAACAAAGTTCTCTAATAATGACAATAATGTAGAATGGTATTCTGATTCAACTACAAGTAAAATTGTTAATCTTTTTAAGACAAATGATGCTATTATCTGCATATTTTCATTAGGTGCTGTGATAAGGCTTATTTCTCCACATCTTAAGGATAAAAAAACCGATCCTGCTGTAATCGTAATAGATGACAAAACAAAGTTTGTCATAAGTGTTTTATCTGGCCATTTAGGTGGTGCAAATAAACTTACAGAAGAAATAGCAGAGAAGCTTGGAGCAATACCTGTAGTTACTACAGCAGCTGACGTAAACCAAACCATTGCTGTAGATCTATTGGGTAGAGAATTTGGTTGGAAAATAGAAGATGATTCTACTGTAACAAAAGTTAGTGCACATATGGTAAATGAAGAAAAAGTTGGCATCTACCAAGATGCTGGAGAAAAAAATTGGTGGAATAAAGAATTACCACCTAATGTAACAATTTATTCTGCCATAGAAGATCTAAAAAAATCATCAGCAAGAGGCTATTTGATAATAACTGATAGAGATGTTCAAGAATCAAGTATTCTTAAAGATGCTGTAATATACAGACCTTTGACTCTAGTGGTTGGTGTCGGTTTACATTGGGATACTTCAAAGGAGACTATCAGAGAGGGTTTAGATTTTTGTTTTAAGAAATACAAACTGAGTGGAAAATCTATAGCTAAATTTGTTACATTAAAGAAAGAACAAGATGTTCAAGGACTGGTTGAGTTAGGAAAAGAAATGAAAGTGCCAATTGAATATTTTGAAAAAGAAGAACTGGCTAAAATAACTATACCAAACCCATCTGAAACCGTATTGTCATTTGAAGGAACTCCAAGTGTTTCTGAAGCTGCTGCAATAAAGGGTTCAGGAGGTAAATTAGTAGTTGAAAAACAGAAATTTCCTCCCAATCTTACAATAGCTATTGCGAGGATTCCATATTGAAACGTGCATTATTACTAATTGATAGAGGTAGCAGAGAAAAAGAAGTCAAAGATGAGCTTGATTTTATATGTAAAAAAGTAAAAGAAAAAGGAGATTATTTCTATGTAGATTATTGTTTTTTAGAAGTTATTCCACCATACATAAAAGATGGCGTAGAAAAATGTCTCACTAGTGAAATTGATGCCCTTACGATCGTTCCTTATTTTCTTTATCCAGGCAGGAAAGTCAAAGCTGCTGTAAATGATGCAATGAAACTTCAATCAAAAACCAATGTAAAATTCATTATCACAAAACCTATGAGCATGCATAAAACTATGATAGAATTAGTAGATAATAGAATCTCTACTGTTCTTGAGGAAAATAAAATCAAACTTGTAAAAAAAGAAGTTGATGTTCTAGTTATAGGACATGGAAGTAAGGATCCAAATGCACATTTAGCAATAAGATATGTAGTAAATGGTTTGGTGTCTACATACAGAAATGTTAGTCATTGTTTTTTAGAAATTGAAGAACCTACTATTGAACAAGGAATTGATGAATGTAAAAATAATAATCCAAAAATTGTAGTAATAGTTTTTTATTTTCTTCATGAAGGTGCTCATGTAAAAAGAGACATATATGAAGACCTTAATCCTGCTATTAAAAAATCAAATCTAAAAAATGTGTTTATCACCAAACATATTGGAACAGATAACAAAATGATTGATTTGATTCTAGAACGAGCTAAGGAAGTTGAAAATGCAAACTGAAAAAGGTCAGTCAATAGAAGACGAGAGTATGAAAATTATAGAGAATGAGATTGGATCTCATCATTATGATAAACACGAATGGCCTATTGTTAGACGCGTTATACATGCTACAGCAGACTTTGACTTTGCGCGAGACAACAAGATAATTTTTCATAAAGATGCAATTTCAAGTGGTATACAGGCATTAAGAGATGGTTGTAACATAATAGTAGATGTTGATGGAGTATTAGGTGGTTTAAATAAAAAAAATTTAAAAGATTTTTCTAATAAAACAATTTGCAATATCTCAAATCAGGATCTTTTTGAACTTGCTAAAAAACAAAACAAAACTAGATCACAAGTTGCAATGCGTATGACAGCAAAAGAGATGAATGGCTCTGTAGTTGTAGTAGGCAATGCGCCTACCGCACTTTTTGAAGTCATATCCATGATTAAGGAAAGATTGGCAAGGCCTGTACTGGTTATTGGTGTACCGGTTGGCTTTGTTTCATCACCAGAATCAAAAGAGGTGTTACAAACCATTGACGTGCCTTATATAACAAATAAAGGCCGTAAGGGAGGTAGTTCTTGTGCATCTGCCATAGTTAACGCACTTTTTAAATTAGTACGAGAAGGATTATCTTCTTGAAAATTTAATACAGTTTTGAACAAAATTCTTTGCATATTTTAAATGATCAAAATAAAGATGCATGTATGATGCAAGAGTATTGTATTCCATTAAACCATCTTGCTTATTTTTAATACCCTCACCTATAGACAAGGCATAAGCGAATTTTGAATCATTAGATAATATGTCTATTTCAGAATAATGAAATTCGTGTCCTTGAAATGTATTGGATTTTGGTGAAATCAAACAGTTTGATGAAATCTTACCTTTTGTATAATTTAATTTCATTTTTTTATCCATTCTAGTTTCTGCATCAAATAATCCAACCATTTGATGTTTTTTGTTACCATAGCTGATAGATCTTGTAAGATACATGAGTCCACCACATTCCGCATAAATTGGAATGTTATTTTCAGCAGCATTTTTTATTGATTTTTTCATTTTTTGATTTTTTGCAAGTGAATCAGATAAAATTTCAGGAAACCCACCGCCTATGTAAAGACCATTGCATGTTGGAAGTTTAGAATCATAAATTGGACTAAAAAATTTGATTCTTGCACCTTCACGTTTTAATGCATCAAGATTATCATGATAGTAAAAATTAAACGATTTATCCAATGCTACACAAATAGTAGTTTTTGGTTTTTTGAATTGTGTTGGATTAATCTTAGGAAGTTCCTCTGTTTTTTTGCTTATTTCTATTATTTTCTCAACATCAATGTGTTCTGCAATTTTTTTGGCAATTTTTTCTAACTTTTTTTTTAATGAACTTTGTTCTAAAACTGGGATCAAACCTAAATGTCGTGATTCAAGTATAAAGTCAGAGTTTTTTTGAATAATTCCAAGAATTGGAACTTTTGATTTTTCAAGTGCTTGTCTGCATAATAGTTCATGTTTTTTACTTCCTACTTTGTTGATAATTAATCCGACAATGTTGGAATTTCGATGGAATTTTATATATCCTAACGCTGTTGCTGCAACGGAGCGAGCTGTCTTGCTTGCATCCAAAACAAGTATAACAGGCGATTTTAGAATGGATGCAACATGATGTGTGCTGGCAAAATTTGATTTTCCAGAAAAGCCGTCATAAAATCCCATAACTCCTTCAATTATAGAA
>JAUYOQ010000054.1 GCA_030697975.1 Nitrosopumilaceae archaeon
GTTTGAAATTTCATATGAATTAAACGGAGATGTAATTGCAATGGCAGTAGATGAAAATACTACATCATTTCTTATTGGCATAACAAATGTTGAGGATTCTAACTTTGAGATCTCACTTCCAACTAAACTAATTAGTGCAGAAAACAATGAATTTGTAGTTTTGGTGGATGGAATAGAAATAGATTATGATGTATATACACAAAATGATGCAGCTATGCTACAATTCTTTGTTCCTGCAAATTCTCAAGAAATCGAAATTATAGGGACGCACGTCATTCCTGAATTTCCGTTAGGGGTACTTTTAGTACTGATCACAATGATTGTAATAGTAACATTTGTAACAAAAATAGGTAAATTTAGAATCAGGTAACTATCTTTTCTATCTGGTTTGCTTTTTCTGCCTCTTTTACCTCACGTGCGATTCTTCTACCCATGCTCATAGGTTCATCATAAATCAAGGTAGTATATGGAGAACCATCCATGTAGAGGTTGGTTCCAGCAACAATTCTTGCAGAAAACTCGAATGTTCTGAAATTTGCGTTTTCATCATATACTCCTTCTATACAAAAAGGACCATTCATACCAGGGGGCACTAGCTTTTTTGATGCTAAAACAAACTCTTCACCCATTGAATACACTTTATCTAATAATGATTCACGTAAAACCATTGGGCTATTTCCAATTATATTAAATGATGGAACATTGTCAATATTTGATTGTTCTTGTGCAGGGATTCTAGCTAGTCCTTCAATATCTGACTCGTGTCGTTGATCAACTCCAAAAAACTCTACTTCATCTTTTAGTGGAGAGTAAAAGTATTGCAAATATGCTAAAACGCCTGAAACATATTCTTGTAGATAAAGGTCAGAGTCTCCTTTTATGATTCCCTGCTTGATTAGTTTGTCACGCTTTTTATTGTAATCTTTTTCATTCGTTGTAAGAAAATATCCTTTTCCACCTGCTGCTCCATGTCTTTTTGCAATAACTAGTCTGTCTATTTCTTTTGAACTTGAGATGGTTTTTGGTACATCAAGGTTTGCTTGTCGCATTAGTTTTTCTTTTAATGCACGATCAGATTCCCATTTTAGGATGTACTTGTTTCCAAAAATTGGTGTCTTGATTGATTCTATGTCAATTGAGCTCTTTTGTGCAATCAATGTACCATGAGGTACAAGTATTGCATTGTTTTTTTCAAGAATTGATGCGCATTTGTTG
>JAUYOQ010000060.1 GCA_030697975.1 Nitrosopumilaceae archaeon
CATCGGGTGCCGCATCTATGCTTTTTACAACATATTCCTTTTTCATATGATACCTATCTCATCATCCAATATAATTTTAAACCTAAAAATTTACCTGAGAGCCGATTCTCCAGTTTCGCCTGTCTTGATTTTTACCAGTTTGTCTACTTGGTAAACAAAAACTATGCCATCTCCTGTATCGCCTGTCTTTGCAGATTATAAAATCGCATCTACTATCTTCTCATGTTCTCCATCATTGCACAAGATCTCAATTTTTGATTTCGGTATGAAATCACTGGTTTTGTTTCTCCATCCTGAATGAACCCTATGAATTCCTGAAATTTTTACTTCATAAGATGAAAATGTAGAGATGCCTAGCTTGGCAAGAGCCGCTTGCACATCATATAGTTTTGAACTCCTGATTATTCCCTCAACTTTTAGCATGAAATCCTTCTATATGGTCCAAAGATAAACATTATTCTATCTGCTACACATTCCAAAAGGCCGCGTATAATTCCTACGTAACTCTTTATAAGAAAAATTTCAAACTAATATCACTAGTTAGTGCCTTGACCATAGTGGAGGCAGGTCCCGTCCCCTTTTTAACTGCCTCCACACAAAATTCTCTATTCTATTGAATTATTCATGTAAGTATTGTCATTTTGATGCTAGACTGCTTTTGTTTTTTCATCACTTATAATCATCAAGTCTTTAGCGTTTCATCTCTTAGTTTCATTACATTATCAATTAAACCCATTATGTTCACATCACTTTCTGTGCTAAAGCAAAGAATTTTCTCACCTTCAAAGATCATAGTTACACGGTAAACTTTTTCATATTTTGTTAATGCAAAAACTGGTGCTCCAATTTTTTGCTGAAACTTGAGTCGGGCCTTCCATCTGTATAATGCCTGATTTAGAGATGTCTCGGTTTCAAATGGACTAAGATAGGCTGTTAATCCTTCCTGCATCTTGCCATAGACTCGCGGTGCATCATAAATTCCCACAAATCTGATTTTTTTATCTAACCTTAGTATCTTGTCGCAAAACTCATCATAATTTTTGGTGCTAATGATAGATAATACTCGTTGTTCTATTTAAAATTGAAATCATTTTATAAAACCATTTTTGAGAGAAGGCCACAGCTTTCCGAATAGTCAAGCAACAAGCTACCGGCGCGTACGTTGATTGCGCCAACATCAAGTAGAATCTTTCGCAGTTTCTTTCCGTCCCTTTTGTTCTTTGCCTCGCCTTCAAACTGGTAGATTAATTCAAGAATTTTTTTTGATTTCTCACCATCAATAGAAAGACTTGTTATCTTCTGTCTTAGATCCTCAATTGTCTTGATGTCTGCTGGCATGATCCAATGATAATTTTAAGTAAAGATAAGTTTTGTTTGCAAAAAAATTAAGCTTTAGGTATAGATCTTCTTATTTTTTTTCTCTAAAATATCGATCAGTTCGTTAACAAGATAGTCGCCGTCTTTTACATGGTCAATTCCTACTATCTTTTTCATCCGCACCATTGTTTCATTAGTAACGTGCAGTTGTACCATATACATGATTGTCTTACTTAGGTCATATAAGTGCACAATATTGCTAAAGTTGATTTGTTGGCTAGCCGATCAAAGCGATAAGGCTCTGGCATCAAACTAGATGTGGTCTGTTTTAAGCTCAGAAATTACTTCATCAAGGATTTGTAGCTCGCCTTGAACCGTATTTCTAAGCGAAATTACAGTATCTTTTGATTCAGATGTTGTAAATTGTGGTATGCTTTGATTAATGGTCTCAAGTCTTTTTTGCTTGCGATCCCTATAGTTAGATAAAATATCTAAAGCCTTTTGCTTGCTCACGTACTTGGTCATTTTGATTGCATTTAATGGTTTGTAATTGAGATGAGAAATTATCAAGCTCTTGGAACTTTTCTTGATTTAAAATAATACAAAAGTTGATTGAGTTAAGAATTTGAATAGTTAAAATGAAAAACCACACATGACAAAACTAGAAAAAGCAGAATTATTTGCAAAAGAAAAACATTCCAAGACAACTAGAAACGATGGAACCACACCTTACTTTGTCCATCTGGAATCTGTAGTTAGCAGACTAAAAAGTATGGGGATTGTAAATGAGGACGTTCTTTGTGCGGCATGGCTTCATGATACTATAGAAGATACCAATACCAGCTTTGATGATATTTTTGAGCAGTTTGGGCGAGACGTTGCAATTCTTGTCTCATCACTTTCAAAGGATGCAAAATTGCCTAAAAAAGAAAGAGAATCACAATATGTAAAACAGCTAAAAAATACGCCATTTGAGGCAAAATTAATCAAGTTATGTGATATTGCAGCTAATCTTTCTGATCTTAAAAACTCTGATTTATCAAAAACAAAGCGACTCAAAACAGTAAAAACAAAATTACACTATCTAAATATAATAAAAAACGAAATTATGGAAAACAAAGCTAGCGTGCCTAGGATTCAGAATATTATTGATGGAATAAACGATGTTTTAATTCATTACAAGCAAAAGCCAGTTTCCATTTAATGTTTTGACTACGAATTAGTTGTAAAAGCTCAAAAGTTTAATTCGTTCATTCTACAGAAAATAAAATTTTCTAATTATAATGCAGAATCAACCATCAACGCAATAAACAAAACAGCAAGATATGGGCTTGAAAACTTGAACAAAGTCCATGACGCCTTTTCAGATGGTTTTGCCATAACCCAAATCGATAAAATTACCATCAAAACACCTGATGCAATTGCAGTATACAGATAGACTGGGCCCATCATAGGCTCTCCGTTTTCCAAAGTCAAAAAGAAAGGCACAACAGAAAATAGTACCATCATAAGTGTAGTTCCAGCTATTATCCTAACAGAATCTTTTTCAGATCTTACAGCAGTTAGCATTGGAACATTTACCTTGTTGTAATCTTCCTTAAAGTGCAAAGTCAAGGCCCATATGTGCATTGGAATCCATACAAATACAAGTGCTCCCATCATCAGCCCAAGCGACCAAAGACCATCCATCGTTACTGCAACATATCCAATCATTGCAGGAGCACCACCTGAGAATCCGCCTAAAATTATGTTAGTCCAGCTCCTGCGCTTTAGCGTATAGCTATAAACCAAGATATTATCAACCAAACCAAACGCCATAAGAGAACCGGCAATTATTCCCTGCCAGAAACTTGTAGTATATGAGAGGCCAAACGAGCATGCAAGAGCGATTGTAGCCAAAACGAGACCAAAATCGCGTGCCTTTTCGGGAGGATAAATTCGCTTTGAGGGAAGAGGTCTGTTTTTTGTTCGCTCCATTATAGCATCAATGTCTCTGTCATGATAGTTTGTCAGGGTATTTGCAGCAGCAGATCCTGTGATTACCCCTACAAGCATAAGGGCCCAAGTAGCTACCGAGATCTCAACTTGATAAATATTGGATGCAGTAATTGCAGCTGCAAAAGTTGTAAAAACTAAAAGATACCAGATCTTTGGCTTTGTTACCTCATAGTATACCTTGATGCGAGACTCGCTCTTTGTCTTTTGCACCTTTTCTTCCACGCTATACCGACATCCTTTCTAAAATTAAATGTAGCAACGCTACTCAGACATAAATGGCATTGGCTTTTTACGCGTTTTCATCTCAATAAATGATTCTGAGCTCTGTATGCCTTGGATTCTACCAATTTTTTCAGATAATAGCTTGTGCATCTCATCAAGTGTTTTTGCATGCATCGTAACTAAAACATCAAATCTTCCAGTAACTTCAGCAATCTCTGATACTCCAGCTATTTTGAACAGCTCTTCAATTACATTATCGCGCATCTTTGTATCCATGTTTATTCCAGTTAACGCCTTTACGTGATAGCCAAGCTCGGCACTGTTTACCTCGATTGTAAATCGCTCAATTAGTTTTCGTTTGATTAATCGCTTTATCCTACTGTAAACAACTGACGAGTTTACCTTGATCTTTTTTGAAAGTTTTGGGACAGAAATTGCTGCATCTTGGCTGAGCTCAGATAAAATAATCAGATCAAGATTATCGATTTTTGCCATTAAAATTCCGCAATAGTTGTAAAGAATTACATTATTAATAAAGATATAATGAAATTTTTATGATTTTAGACCTAGATTTTACCTTTTTTGTATAGCATTTCTGCTAGCAGTACTGCACCCTTTGCTGATCCCATCTTTTTGTTGTGTGAGAACAGTACATACTTTATTCCGTTGTCGAACAGATCTACAGTTTCTAATCTGCCAATTGTTGTCGTCATGCCGTCGTTTACCTCGCGTTCAATTCTTGGCTGTGGCCTTGTAGGATCCTCATGGACTACATAGTAATCTGGTGGAGCAGATGGAAGACCAGCCACGCTTATTTTTTTAGAATATTCCTCATACGATTCTTTTGCAGTTTTTGGATCAATTGGCTTTGATGTCTCAACAAAGACTGACTCTGTATGTCCATCAAGGACTGGAACTCGTGTACAGGTACAGCTAACCTTGATATCGGCTGGAATTATTTTTCCATCCTTTAGCTTGCCAAGAATCTTTGCAGTTTCTATCTTTACCTTTTGTTCCTCTTTTGGAATGTATGGTATGATGTTGTCTGTAACATCCATTGCAGAAACGCCAGGATCTCGTCCGGCACCTGATATTGCCTGCATTGATGTCATCAATACTCTTTTTGCTCCATACTTTTCATAAAGTGGCTTCATTGTTATTGCAAGGCCTGTTGTTGTGCAGTTTGGCAATGGCGCAACAAAACCCTTCCATTTTCTATTTTTTCTTTGAGTATCAATTAGATCTGCCTGTTCATCATTTATTCCTGGTATGAGAATTGGAACGTCCTCTTCGTATCGAAAAGCAGATGATGTACTGATTACAGGAACATCTTTTGCAAAGCGTTCCTCTATTTCTCTTGCAGCACCACTTTCAATGGATGTAAAAACAAGATCAAGCTCATCAGCCTTTATCTCATCAACTGATCGTACTACCATGTTTTTGATATACTCTGGAATCTGGCCGCCAACCTGCCACTGTGTGATTCCACTAGCAGGATCCTTTATTGCATCAATGTACCTTTTTCCTGCAGATTTTTCAGATGCCGCAATCTGAGTTACCTCAAACCATGGATGGTCTATTAGCGATACTACAAATTCCTGGCCTACAGAACCTGTTACACCAATTATTGCTACTCTTTTCTTCACAAACAAAAATTCCTTAAATTCAATTAATAATCCTTTAGTGAAAAAACACCAAAATACAATAAATCCTAAGGCGTGTATTCTGAATCTATGAAATTTAGATTGGAAAAAAGCATAGCAAGCCATTCTCCAGTCAAGCACGGCGGATTATACTCAATAAAAAACACAGATTCTTCGGTAATCGACTTTAGCTCAAACATATCCCCGCTTGGATTTCCACCTCTTGTCAAAAAGGCGATAAAAAAAGAAATACAGTCACTTGATGTCTATCCAGATCCTGATTCTACAAAATTACGTTCACACCTTGAGTGGTATACAGGAATTCCAAGGGATCAGATTGTTGTTGGAAACGGGGCAACAGAGATAATTTACAATTTTTGCAAGGCATTTCTTGGCAAAAAAACTCCGATTTTGATACCAATTCCAACCTTTGGAGAATATGAGGCAGCATGCAAGCTTGCTGGTTGCAAGATTTCATTTTTTAAAACAATGAACCTTAATGACTCACTTGATGACTATACCAAAATTATTCCAAAAAGTGGTTGCATTTTTTTGTGCAATCCAAACAATCCAACAGGGGCCATAATACTAAAATCTAAAATGCTTGAGATAATTAAAAATGCCAAGAAAAAAAATACACTAGTTTTTGTTGATGAATGCTTTATTGAGCTTGTTCCAAGTTTAAATGAATCAGTTGTAAAGGCACTTAAAAAATTTGATAATATCTTTGTTCTACGATCTCTTACAAAGTCCTTTGGCCTTGCAGGAATAAGAATAGGCTATGGACTTGGAAGTAAGAAAATGATCTCGGTTCTAAATAAAATAAAAATCCCATGGAATGTAAGCGGACTAGCACAAAAGGCTGCAAGTGCAGCTCTGTGTCATAGCTTCTACTTGGATAAAACAAGAAATATAATCAAAAAAGAATCAAAGTATCTTTCTGGTTCTATTGCAAAAATGCAAAACTTTTCCTGCCATAGCTCAGCTACAAACTTTATCTTGATAAAATCAAAAATAAAATCAAAAACACTGCAAAAAAAATTGCTTGCAAAAAAAATT
>JAUYOQ010000070.1 GCA_030697975.1 Nitrosopumilaceae archaeon
ACATGGAAAACTAAAACGTGAAAGAAGCTACAGATTCGAATCACCGATATTTGTAATAATTGAAGAGGCGCACGTCTTTATTCCAAAAGAACAGGATACTTCAGCCAAGTATTGGGCAGCAAAGATTGCACGCGAGGGAAGAAAGTTTGGCCTCGGTCTTGGAATAGTATCCCAGAGGCCCAGAAGCGTTGACCTTGATGTTCTCAGCCAGATGGGCTCCTTTGCAATAATGAAGATAATCCAAGAAGACGATCAACGACAGATAGCTTCTGCTACAGAGTCAACTAGTAAAGAACTCATAGGACAATTAACATCCCTAAATGTAGGCGATTCTGTGCTTGTAGGGCAATGGGTAAACCTTCCATCACTAGTACATATCGAAGAAGTAAAGGAGAAGATAATGGGAGCTGATCAAAGTGCGGTTAGAGCATGGGCAAAATCAGAGAAGATGAGTGAAGTTGCAGTAGAATCAACACAAAAGTTAGTTCAAAAAGATTTGTTGTTAGACTAAATGATATTCTCACATATTTCCGATACGCATCTAGGTCTAGTACAATACGGCTCTGAGGAAAGAGAAGATGATGTATATCGTGCGTTCAACCAAGCTATTGATACATCAATAAAGGATCATGTTGATTTTGTAATATTTTCAGGTGATATCTTTCATGTTCCAAATCCAAATGGAACTGCAATTATTCAGATGGCAAATGCATTAAAACGATTAAAACAAAACAAAATTGATTCATTTTTCATTCTAGGTGAACATGATATTAGTAGAATCCGTACAACACCAATTCCATATGTGTATCATAATTTGGAATTTTCAAAGTACATAGGGCTGGGAAATCCGCTAGAGTACAAAAATATTCTTTTGGTTGGATTTGATAAGATTCGAAAAAATGAGATGCCAGCCTTTGAGGAAAAATTTGCAGATATTGATAAAATTGCAAAGAATCATTCTGGGCACAAAATACTTGTTATGCATCAAGGAATAACTGAATTTAACAAGTTTGCAGGAGAATTGCTATCAACTGATCTCCCAAAAAATTTTACGTATTACGCAATGGGACATCTACATGATCATGACATCAAACATTTTAGCCACCTCAATGGTCCGATTGCGTATCCTGGATCAATTGAGCTTACAACAAGCGAGGGAATTAAAGAGACAGAAAAAGGATTTTTTGAAGTCGATATTTCAGCTCAAGAGGCCACACCAAACTGGATCAAGCTTGATACAAGACAACAATTCTCATTTAAGATAGGATATGATGAGATTTCAAAATCAATAGACGAAGTCTGTAAAAAAATTGGAATACCTGAACGCAAACCCATAGTGGAACTAAAAATCGAAGGCGATGATATAGAAACAGACATTATCCAAACACAAATTTCACGCCTAAATTCCCTAACTTTGAGATGTTTTTGGAAAATAATCTCAAAAGATGAGACTGATTCTTCTGTCCTGCTTGAGAAACCACGAGTAATTGATGATGAACTTTTCAGATTGTCAGTTAACGCACTTGGTTCTGAGAAAATAGCAAGTTTTGCAATAAAAGAACTGCTGCCGTTGCTTACAGCTGATCGACTAAAAGAAGCAACACAGATTGTAATTGAAAACTATGAACACTACAAAAAGGAAAAGAGAAAATGATAACATCAGTTGAGATTTCAAACTTTTTGTCACACTCTGATACAAAGTTAGAGTTTGATAATGGAGTTACAGTGTTTGTTGGCCATAATGGAGCTGGCAAATCAAGCATAATTGATGCAATTACATTTGCGTTATTTGGCCAGCATACAAGAAAATCAAACAAAGGTTTGATAAAACACGGAGAAGCACAAGGATTTGCCAAGGTAATATTTTCCATAAATGGAAAGCGCTACAAAGCTGAAAGGAGAATTGATGTAAAAGGAGGATTAGCTGCTCAGTTTTCTGAAATGGTTGAAGACCAATGGATGCCGCTTGCAGCTGGGGAAAGAAAACAGTTTAACGAATCAATGACACAAGAAGTTGAAAAGAGAATTGGTTTAGATTTTGAAAAGCTAAAGATTGCATCAATAGTTCAACAAGGAGAGCTAAACTCTATAATCAAGGCAAAACCAAAAGAGTTCAAAGAATTGCTAAATGCAATTATTGGAATAGACAAGCTTGATGTTGCATCAGAAGCAATGAAAGAAGTCAGCAAAAATTTTAGACAAAAAATT
>JAUYOQ010000072.1 GCA_030697975.1 Nitrosopumilaceae archaeon
GATTTTTTGCATCCTTAATTTTGAACTCTCATACCTGCCTGATTCTATCTCAATTATTGTCTTGACATCTTTTCGTGTTTTTTCTAGTTCCGGATAAGTATTTTTGAGATAATCAATTTGTGTGTCAATGATCTCATTCATGTCAAATTTTAAAGCAAGCCTATCCATTGTAGAAATTATTCTTCGAAGCATTATTCGAAGATTGTATCCGCCACCTACATTACTTGGCAAAGCTCCATCAGATATTGCAAAAATTAGTGTCCTGATATGATCAACAATTAAGTAAATTCCCTCAAGCGGGATTATGGTTTTTTTTATTTGTTCTTCTGATATACCTGCTGATTTACTCGCATTTTTCCTAACCTCAGATAAATCCACAAACCGGTTCAGATTTTTTGCAATTTCAGTAAAGTATCTAACCAAAAGTTCAGAATTTGCATCAATTCCTGCTTGCTGTACTAGATTGCCAGTTATTGGCCCAAAACAGCAATCATATGCAGTAGGGGTTCCCATTGTAATCCAAGCAAATCGCTCAAGGCCTGCACCCATGTCTATGATCTTCTGGTCCAGTGTTTTGTAACTTGACAAATCTCCCTGAAATTCAGTAAAGACCGCATTGCCAAGCTCCACTCCTTTAACAAAAAATTCTAAAGAAGAGCCAAAAGAGCCGCCTCCTTCCCAAACATCTTCTACAAAGACAACTTCATTTTTGTCAACCCCAAACTGTTCAGTTACTAATCTGTAATCCAAATCAATGCATTGGTCTTTCCAGTATCCATGATCATTTGGAATACTGTGCTGTCCAATCATACAAAAACTAGAAAAGTGTCTACCAGTAACACCAACATTTTCTAAATCTTTGAATCGAAGGCAAGTCTGTGGAACAACTAGTGGATTTGCAGGAAACTCAAAGACAACTTTTGAACCCATAACACGTTGAAAATCAACAATTGATGCAATTGTAAAATACAAATCATCACGCCACCTACAAACAACAGGATATCTATTGACTGAGGTATGTCCATTTTTTACAAAAAATGATTCTACTTCCTTCCATGCTTGCGTATAATCAAATCGCTTTTTTGTTGGTGGATTTCCTATAAACGAATACGTATCGTCAGAATGATC
>JAUYOQ010000089.1 GCA_030697975.1 Nitrosopumilaceae archaeon
TTTTCTTTAAGAATTTCTACAACCTTTGTTACAACTGCAGATTTGCCAACTCCTGGAATGCCCACTATGATTATTTTTTTATGTTCTGCCAAGCAATGCACCTAGCCGCGGCATTACAATTTCTACTTGTTCTTTTACCAGTTGGTTGTAGTAGTTTATCATAATGTCTACCATAAGCAAGATGCCAATTCCTGAACCAAACACGCCTAATACATCTGAAACCCCAGCTAGTAATCCAAGTATCATTGAACCGATTATAGTAACTGATGGAATGTATCTCTCAAGCAAGGATTCTATTGGTTGTTTTGAACGTCTAAAACCAGGCACTTGTACATCAGCATCAAGAAGATTTTTTGCTGCACTTTTTGGAGAAAGTCCACCGAGCTCAACCCACAGTCTTCCAAAAACAACTACAATTCCTATCATAAATAGGACATAAAAAACTGCACGTAATGGATCTAATGCTACAAGGTCTAGCCCTCTTGGAGGAGTGATATAGTAAATTATTCCACCTATTGGAGTAGATGGACTTGTTGGATCAAACTGGCCGATTATATTCATGAATGCGTTGTTGTTTCTTGGATTAAAATTAGCCCAAAACATTTGACCAAGAAAAACAGCATTAGCTGTTAAAGCAGTTGCAAGAATTACTGGAATGTTTGATACATACATTAGTTTGATTGGATATACTGCCGAGAATCCCCTGTATTTTGTAGATACGATTGGAATCTCTATTTTCATTCCTTGAGTATAGATTAGTATTAACAATACTCCTGCAGTAAGCGCCAATCCAAATATACTTGGAAGTTGGTTTGATCTAAACATAATATTGGAAAGATCACCTACCGAAATTGATTGTCCTATATACGGTATAATGCCAATTGTACCTCCATCGCCTGCTGGTAATGGACTAAAAAGACTCCATAGTATCTGTTGAGCTACACCTGCCATTATGAAGAGGCTTATTCCACTGCCAAGGCCCCATCCTTTCTGAACCAGTTCATCTAGGAACATGATTATTATTGATGCAGCCATTAATTGTCCAATTAGAATATACAATACACTAGGATCAGTTATTCCTGGACCGTAGACTGCTATTCCATATACACTTGCTTCTGCTATGATGACTACATATGTAACAAGCTTTGTGGCTGTTTGAAATATTCCTCTTTCTTCTGGCTTTGTAAAGTCAAACTTGATAATTTCAGAACCTTTCATAAGCTGCATCAAGAGTCCTGCTGTAACTATAGGACCTATACCTAGCTCAACTAGAGTGCCTTGCTGAGATGCAAAAATTACTCGTGCAAATGCAAGAAAGTCAAACTCTGGAGTAGTTGCTCCAAAAAGTGGAGTCTGACCCATGATCATGTAAATTAGCAAGACAAGCCCAGACCACAGCAAACGTGTTTGTAATGACAGTTTTCTTTTTGGTTTTGGTACTTGTGGAAGGTATGGTTCAGCTTTTTTAACGACGTTTCGAATTAAAGTGGTTACTGTACTTTCAGTCATTTGCTGACATCACCTCGCCCCCTGCTTGTTTTACCTTTTCTTGTGCAGACGCTGTGAATTGCTTTATTTTTAATGTGTAGGCATTTTTTACTTGACCGCCGCCAAGAAGTTTATCATATCCAAGCTTTGCGAGGTCAAGAAGTTTTTTGTTATCTTGTGTTGTTCCGAATTTTGCAAACAAGCCATCAAGGTCCCTAACACTAATCCATTTTTTGATTATATTTGGGTGAGGTGGATGAGTTGAATCGTGACCAAAATGATCAGGATCATACTTTAACATTGAACTAAAATGATGCTTTAGCAGTCCAGATCTGCCAAGACCGCCCTTATGTCCACTTGCTCTGTGTTGGCCTATTTGACCCCAGCCATGAGTTCTAGAACCTCTGAGTTTTCGAGTCTTTCTTAACCGTGTTGCCATTTTACATCATATTCTTTATCAGAGAGACTAGTTCTTTGTTGTGTCCAAGTATTCCATCTTCGTCAAACAGTTTCTTTGTATTTCTTTTAAATCCATGTCTTGGAGGTGCTAGTGCAAACCAAGGTTTTAATGGTTTTAATTTAGTTAATGATGTTTTTCCATCTGCTAAAGAGGATGCGAGTTCTTGTGTGTTTTTAAAGCCAATTTTTCCAAGATCTTGTTCGGTAATTTTCTTGTATCCCATTTTACGTCCTTTTTTATCCAACAATTCTTTTGCTGTTGAGACATCAACTTCTTGCCAAGAAACATAGTGTTTTATTTTATTTAACATGCCCAACGTATTATCTTTAGATGGAATGATTGTTGCACGAAACTTTTTTTCTAATTTTAAAAGTTCAAGCGTAGTCTTAGCCCAATAAGGCACACCAATTTGTCCCTTCATCCTGACTACCAAAAATGCCTTCCCCATTTGGATCAACCTTGACTAAATGTTTGTCTTAGGCAATCTAAGAGAGCTTTAGATGTTGAGTTCATTGTATTTGTAGAGCCATTGGCTTTTGTCCATGCATCTTTAAGACCTGCAAGTTTCAACAAATTTCTGATTTTTCCACCAGCTACAAGTCCCAAACCTCTTGGTGCTGGCACAATTTCTATTGTAACACTTCCTCCTTTTCCACGTACCTTAAATGGAACAGAATGTGGCTTATCACACCTACACTCCCAGCTTCCACAACCTAATTTGACAGGACTAACGTTAAGATATGCTGCGTTTGTTGCCTTTTCGATTGCGATTCTCATTTGTTTTGCCTTTCCATGTCCTATACCTAGCCAACCATTTTCGTTGCCAGCTGCAACAATTGCTTTAAACCTAGTAGACTGTCCATTTGATGTCATCTTCTGAATAATTCCAACATCAATAACCTCTGTTTTTAAATCTGGTAAGAGTTTTTTTATGATTCCAGCCTCCTGAATTCTATATCCGTTAGCTAAAATTTCTTCCATCGAAGTTATTTCTCCTGCTACAATTTTTTTGCCAAGACTTGTTTTTGGGATCCACACTTCATCATCTTTTTTCTCGTATCTTTTACGGGGTTGTCCTCCTTCAGTTTTTTGCATTTGACTCATTGTTTCTTTACCCCACTGTCTATTGTTGATTTTATTTTTTCAATATCATTTTTTACTTTAAGATGTTCGCCTTTTATTCTATCTAAAGCAGGAAATGTTTCTTGATCTGCAGGAATCTCCAGTCCAGCATCAATTACTCCTTTTAGTGCAGCTGCCATTCTTTGTGTGTATTTGTTTGTGCCGCTATAAAGAATAGCATTTTTCACTCCTTTAGATAGCGCCTTTTTTCCAGCAAAATATCCAGTAAGATATGATGCAGAAATGCTCTTTCTTGAGCCTTTCCACCCTTTATCAAGTAAAAATCTAGAATGAGCAGATGCAATTACCATATCGCCTAACAATTCTGGTTTATGTATCTGAACTTGGATGTTTTCATTAGAAATTTGTACCGTGATAAATTCACGTTTGCTCATAAGCATAGCACTACGTCGTCTGTAGTTTGTCTTCTTCTCTCGCAATCTTCTTAATGTTTGTGTAAATGCCATCTATACGGCAAAAGCTTGAAACAGCTCTTATAAACGTTAGATGCACAATAACGATACTAACAAAGCTTTTTGGGTATGTAACCTATTTTCAGTTTCATCCCAAACTACAGATTGTGGTCCATCAATTACTTCTGCTGTTACCTCTTGACCACGTTTTGCGGGCAAACAATGTAAGAATATGGCGTCTTTTTTTGCTTTTTTCATCAAGGAAGAGTTTACTTGAAATTTTGGCAGAAATTTTTTGATTCTTTTTTGATCATTGTGTATTGAAACAAAAGTGTCTGTCATAACAACATCAGCGTTTTTTACAGCAGAGGATGGATCATTTGTAAGTAATATCTCTACGTGTTTTTTAGATTCTTTTACAACGCGCTGATTTGGTTCAAATCCCTTTGGTGTTGCAATTGCTATATTGATGTTAGATTTTGCACAACCATAGATAAGAGAG
>JAUYOQ010000090.1 GCA_030697975.1 Nitrosopumilaceae archaeon
TTTTCTTGTCTTTCCATCTAGTATTTCCTCTCCACAGGTTTGTATTTTGTTATTGTTACTGGATGCGTCCTCATAATTGGTTCCTTTGAATCATAGTATGCAAGTGTGTGATGTAAGAAATCGACGTCATTTCTTGTTGGATAGTCGATTCTTGCGTGTGAGCCTCGTGATTCCCTTCTGTTGATAGCTCCTATAAGCACGACTTCTGCAACCCTAAACATTGAATCAATCTCCATAACATTTGTAAAGTTTGTATTGTATTCTTTTGCCTTATCGTCAACATGTTTCCACGTTTTATCACGTAATTCACGCAGTTTTTTTAGTCCAGCAGTAAGATCTGTTTCATTTCTAAAAACATAGGCCTTGTCATTCATTGTATCTGTTAATTCTTGTCGTATCTCATATGGGTTGATATCACCACGCCCACGAAATATTCCATCATAGATTCTTTTTTCTTCTGCACCAACTAGATGTGTAGGAAATGGTGTTGATGGCACGCCTTTTTGAATATAATCTACTGCAAGCTCACCAGTTATTCTACCCCACACTATACATTCAGAAGTGGAATTTGCGCCAAGACGATTAGAACCATGTGTGCTATTACATGCTGCTTCACCTGCAGCCCATACACCTTGAAGCTCTGTTGCCCCGTCTATGTTAGTATGAATACCGCCCATCATGTAATGACAAACTGGTCTCACATCAATAGGCTCATTTGCTGGGTCAATGCCTGAAAACTTGAGTGAGATTTCACGAATGGCGCCTAGTTTTTCTTTGATAATTTCATCACCTATGTGACGTAAATCTAGTTTTAGACAATCAACTCCTGTTTCATGGTGAAACCCACGACCTTCGTTGATTTCTGTCATCATTGCTCGTGAAACAATATCTCGCGGAGCTAACTCCATTTTACCTGCTGCATATCTTTTCATGAATCGCTCTCCATCTTTATTGAGAAGATATCCACCTTCTCCTCGTGCACCCTCTGTTATCAAAATTCCAGATGGTAAAATTCCTGTAGGATGAAACTGAACAAACTCCATATCTTTTAGGGCCATACCTGCTCTGTAGGCCATGTCAAGACCATCTGGCGTAGATGAAAGTGCATATGTTGAATAGCTGTAGATTCTACCAGCACCACCAGTTGAAATTATCATTGCTTTTGCTTTTATTGTATAAAATGTACCATTTGAAAGCTCAATTGCTGTTATTCCTAAGAATCGCTGTCCATCA
>JAUYOQ010000098.1 GCA_030697975.1 Nitrosopumilaceae archaeon
GATTTTACAGCAAGATAGTTTTGTACTGCCATTGCCTTTGCGCCAGTAAACATCCCAACTAGTGCTGCAAGGATTATAATGTCAGATTCCACGTTGGCACCGCCAACTCCTGCAGCTATACCAAGCGATGTGTTTATGCCATCGCCAAAACCAAATACAAAATCTCTCATTGCACTTAAATCTTTGATATGAGGCTCTACGTGTCGTGGTTCTGCACTATCTTTCATAATACTATGTTATATCAGCTAAAAAATAAGTGATTTTATTCAAAAAACTTGTCGTAAATGATTTATATCATATTAAAATGAGAGAGTTAAAGTTGGCAGGCAAAAGGATTGTTCTTACTGCGGATCGCAGTCTTATGACAAATTATCGGGGAAACTTCCTTTATGGGTTTATTGCCTGTGGGCCATATGAGCTTCTTCCTGAATGGGTGTTTGACAAGGTATTTTGTCCTGCAGTTGAGACTGATCCTAAAACTGGCGAGGCAAAAGTAGCCCAAGTTGGACTGCGACGAGTTGAAAGTGCCTTACTTCAGGGATACAAAATAGACGAGGTCTTTGTTGCAAATCCTGATTATTTGGAAAAGTCAATCGGTCCTGATACCAAAGTTGTTGGGATAAATGTAATGGACCCATTGGGCATGGCACCTGTTACAACTACAATGTCGCCTGAAAAATTGTCTTATGTTGCAATGAAGTTTAAGCGAATGTGTGCCAAAGTAATTCAGCTAAAGAAAAAGTACAATTTTCATGTTGTAGTCGGAGGCAACGGCGCATGGGAGCTTGCAAAATCAGATAGAATGAAGATTCATGGAATTGATACAGTTGTAGTAGGAGAAGCAGACGAGCTTGCACTTGATTTGTTTAATGATTTAGAAAAAGGCAATGCGCCAGAGCTGATGCACTGCTTTGTTAAAAACATACAAAACATTCCAATCATCCAAGGGCCTACAGTTAATTCACTAATTGAGGCAATGCGTGGATGTGGAAGGGGATGCGACTTTTGCGATGTAAACAAGAGATCAAAAAAAGATCTGCCGCTTGAAAGGCTGCAGTATGAGGCAAAAATTAATCTTGATTACGGCTTTGATTCCATATGGCTTCATTCTGATGAGATGCTCCTTTATGGTTGTGACAACAAGGACTTTCAGCCAAACTATGATGCAATAATTGAATTATGGAAAGGACTCAAAGGGCTTGGTGCAAACTTTATTGGCACAACACATATGACATTTTCTGCAGTAGCTGCCGATCCAAAACTATTGCATGATATGTCTGAAGTAAATGACATGCACAAGACTGGCAGATGGCTTGCAACAAATCTTGGAATTGAAACTGTTGCACCAAGAATGGTCAAAAAACATCTTGGAGTAAAGGCAAAACCGTTTTCAACAGATGAGTGGGGATGGGTTGTTCGCGAAGGCGCAAGAATTCTAAACGAGAATCACTGGTTTCCTGCAGCTACTATTATCATTGGCTGGCCTGATGAGACACCTGATGAAACGCAATATACAATTGATATGATGGCAGACTTTAGGGCCACAAACTTCCGCGGCCTTGTTGCGCCATTACTTTATCAGGACTTTTCTGAAAAAAACTCGATGCACTTTGGAAACCTAAATGAGGCGCAATTTACACTGTTTTGGAAATGCTGGGAGAATAATTTGCAGGTAATTAATGATATAATTCCAATCATACTTCGCAACAAGACCTATGGACCACCAATGATATTGGTGATGTATGGCATGATATAGGCAGGAACATGTGCAATTATGAGATACTTGCGAGGCTTGTTCAAGGATCTCTTCAATGGCAGACTGCCAGAAGAAAT
>JAUYOQ010000112.1 GCA_030697975.1 Nitrosopumilaceae archaeon
TACCACAGGAGAAAAAACTGCAGTAATTGATCTTGAGGGAAAATATGTCACACCTGGTTTTGCAGACCCGCATGTTCACATTGATCAATTTGCTTTGCCTTCAGAATTTGCAAAAAAGGCACTCCTCTGTGGTGTGACCTCGCTGTTTTCAGATCCAATCGACATTGTAAGCGTGTGTGGATATCGCGGCTTTAGGGAATTTCTCAATCTTTGCTCAAACCTTCCTATACGAATCTTTAATGTTGTGCCAGGCGGCCTACCTGTTGATAGTAAGTTTAGCCATAGTAGAACACTTAGTGCAGCTCAGACCAAGGCTTCAATAAAACTCTCATCTGTTCTAGGACTAGGTGAGGTCTTTTCATGGACAAAGGTAACAAACCGAGACTCTAAAACAATGAAGACAATATCTACAATGCTTGATAATGACTGCATCATCAATGGTCATACAGCTGGTGCATCAGGCAAAAAGCTTAACGCATATGTCTCATCTGGAATTCTTTCATGCCATGAACCAATCAACTATGATCAGGTAATAGAAAGACTCAGACTTGGTATGTGGATAATGGTAAGAGAGGGTTCTATCAGACGCGACCTAAAAGAAATAATTCCATCGGTCTTGTCGAGTCGGGTTTTTACAGACAGACTGATGTTTTGCTCAGATGGTCTTGATCCAGTAGATATTGACAAGTATGGTCACATCAACTACTGCGTAAAGGAAGCTATAAAGCTTGGAGTAGAACCGATTGAAGCAATTGCAATGGCATCAAAAAACTGCTTTGACTATTACAATATGGGCCGTGATCTTGGAGGAATAGCGCCAGGCAAGCTTGCAGACATGTTGGTATTTGAAAGCTTGAATGAGCTAAAACCACACAAGGTCTTTGTTGGAGGTAAACTCGTAGTTTCAAATGGAAGCATTGTAACACAGATAAAAAAACACATTATTCCAAAGTGGATAAAAAAAACCGTAAAACTGAAAAAATTTTCAGAAAATGATTTTGTTGTAAAATGCAAGACAACTATTGCAAATGTCAACACGATAAATCTAAAGACAGAAATTGTCACAGAAAAAGGAACGGCCCAGCTTGCAACAAAGGATGGAAACGTTTTGCCTTCGCCTGACAAGGATGTGTGGAAGGTTGCAGCATTTGATAGGACATATGGTTCACAAAAAGGAACTGTTGGTTTTTTGACAAACTTTGGTTCTCAAATTGGCGCATTTGCCTCCACTTGGGCCTTTCATGAAAATGACTTGATTGTAATTGGCTTAAATGAATCAGATATGGCAATTGCAGCAAACAACTTGATAAAAACACATGTTGGCATGACTGT
>JAUYOQ010000114.1 GCA_030697975.1 Nitrosopumilaceae archaeon
AACATCAGCGTTTTTTACAGCAGAGGATGGATCATTTGTAAGTAATATCTCTACGTGTTTTTTAGATTCTGTCACAACGCGCTGATTTGGTTCAAATCCTTTTGGTGTTGCAATTGCCATATTGATGCTAGATTTTGCACAACCATAGATAAGCGAGTTGCATACATTATTACCGTCCCCAACCCACGCTATTTTTAGTCCTGCCAATGTCTTCTTTTTTTCTTTGATAGTCATAAGATCGGCTAATATTTGACATGGATGAAATGAATTTGACAAGCCATTAATTACAGGAACTGTTGCGTTTTTTGCTAGTTCTTCTATTGTCTCGTGCTCATAGACACGTGCCAAGATAGCATTTACGTATCGTGAGAGAGTTTTTGCAGTATCACCAATAGATTCGCCTCGTGATAGTTGTAGATCATTTGATGATAAATTTAGTGCATAGCCACCTAATTGGAACATCCCAGTCTCAAAGCTGACACGAGTCCGTGTGGAGGGTTTTTGAAATATCATTGCCAAAGTTTTGTTTTTAAGTAATGGTGTGTTCTTGCCTTTCTTGTGTTCTTTTTTTAGCTTTATTGCTAGTTCAAGTATCTCTGCAAGCTCTTTTTTATCTAATTCACGAAGAGTGAGAATATTCTTTGTTTTTAATTTCATTTTCTAAGTTTTCCAAAAAATGAACGCTTCTTTTTAGGTTTTGGTATGTCATTGTTTAGTTCGTTTGAATCATCTTGAATGTTTTTTTCGGATTTTGGTCGACCGTTTGCAATCCATTCCTTGATTTTAGCAGCTAATTCTCTTGCTTGTGTATCATTTTCTGGTGGCGACACACCGAATTGTTCTACATAATTGTTAATATCTTCAGTTTTTATTCCCTCAAAAGGATCTTCATTCTCACTAATTTTTTCAAAAGATTCTGTTGGTTTAATTTCTTGTTTTTTTGCCTGGGTTTGAACTAGTGATTCATTTTGTATTTTAGTTACGGGTTGTTCCATATGTTGTATTTTGGTTTCAGTACCATAAGATTCAGGTTTAACTCCAAAAACTGTCTCAATAAATAATTCCTTATCAAAAGGTTTTAGATCCTTATAGCCCTGACCTACGCCGACAAAAAGAATTGGTGTGTTAGTGACTTTGACAATTGACAGTGCAGCTCCGCCACGGGCATCTGCATCGCTCTTTGTCAATATGGCACCGTCAAATTTTACGTGTTGATAAAACTCCCTTGCTTGGTTTACGGTATCATTTCCTGCTAATGAATCACCGACAAAAAGTTTTAGATCAGGATTAACTACTTTAGTTATTTTTGCAATTTGATCCATCAAGTTTTTGCTTGTTTGCATCCTACCTGCCGTATCAATTAGTACACAATCAATTTTATTGGATTTAGCATGTAGAACAGCGTCTTTTGCTACAGCCGCTGGGTCAGCTCCATAGTTTTGTGCAATTATCTTCAAGTTGAGTCGATTTGTGTGCTCTGTTAGCTGTTCAATAGCTCCTGCACGGTAGGTATCTGCTGCTGCAACTACTACTGAAAATTTCGCTTGTTGTAACATGTGTGCTAATTTTGCAAGTGTTGTGGTTTTTCCAGTACCGTTTATTCCTACAAATAAAATTACATATGGTTCCTGTAACTTTTTTTTTGCACTTATCTTTTCCAAAATATCGATTTTGCCAGTTGCATCAAACAAAACAGAAATACTATCAATTAGGCTTTTTTTTACTAGGGATTCTATTTCGTGTTTGTCTACTTTGGTCCCTATCAGGCTTTTTTTAAGATCAGATTTAAGGGAATCAATGACTTCGGTGGCAACGTCTGATTCGAGTAATGAAATTTCTAGTTGTTGGAGTATATTGTTTATGTCCTTTTCTGATAGTTCCTTTTCGCTAAAACTTTTTGCTACGTTTGAAAAAGCACTACGTAAATTTTCAAACATGGTATCATTGTTGTTTTTGGGTTCTCTCTGCTTGCATCAAGCGATTCATTTCATGTTTTCCCTGTTCTAACCTAAGGGCTATCTCTTGCTTTTGTGCAGCAGTTTCTTTTAACGCAATCTCTATTTCTTTAATTCTAGATTCAATGTAATTTATTGTTGATTCTTTGTCTTTTTCCATTGCAGCTCCAGCACCTACATTTAATACAATTTTTTCATGTGGTAAAATTTTTGCTTTTACAAAAGTACCTAGTCCTAATGGCACTAGTGTTTCATAGTCTGCGTCTTCCTTAATAGCTTTAATTGATTCAATGGCAGATGTTGCTTCTCTTAATACATTGATCATATAATTTTCCTTTTGCATCAAATCTGCAAAATAGGATTCAAGAATTTGCATTTGATACAATAATTGTTGTGCTTGTTCTTCACTCATTTGAAACAAAATCAGGTTTGCAGGTTATAAACTCATTTATGACATGTAATGAATAAACCACAAATGTGTAAAATGTGAAAATTGATCTGGTTAAAGTTTAGAATAAAAAAGATAAGATGGAAAATTTACTTTGCTTTAGACAATCTCTTGTCCACTTCTTCCCAATTAACTACATTCCACCAAGCTGCAACGTAATCTGGTCGTTTGTTTTGGTACTTTAGATAATAGGCATGTTCCCATACATCCAAGCCCAATAATGGAACCAATCCTTCTGTTCTAGGACTTGTTTGATTCTGCATGGCTTTGTATTCCACTTTAAGTGATTTTGGATTGTAAACAAGCCATCCCCAACCACTTCCCTGTATTGCAGCTGTTTGTGATGAAAATTGTTCTTTGAAGGTAGCAAAACTTCCAAAGGATTTTTTAATTTCATCTGCTACAGTGCCGCCAGGTTCTCCTCCGCCATTTGTTTTCATGTTGTTCCAGAATAGCTTGTGATTGTCGTATCCACCACCGTTGAAGTTTATTGCACCTCGTTGATCATCAGGTACTTGGCTAAGGTTTGCCAGAATTTCAGTGATGTCTTTTTTTTGTACATCTGAACTACATTTTTCTAATGCAGCATTCATTTTGTCAGTATATGCTTGATGATGTTTTGTATGGTGTATTTCCATAGTTTTTGCATCGATGTGTGGTTCTAATGCATCGTAAGCATATGGTAATTTAGGAAGTTCGTATTTTGCCATACTGGTCATTAACAGCAATGCAATTTATTGGTTTAGTAAGGAATGAATTTTTACCTACCAATATGAGGTAAAACTGTGAAACATAGCAAAATAATTTTTTTCCTAGTTATATTTGGTTTAAGTTTAGTTTTATCGTTACATTATTTGCCCCCCAAAGATAACGTAGAAATTTTTGTGTCTAAAAGCGGTCCTTACATAGGTGTTAATTATCCACAAAAATTAGGATATGACGGTACTGGCATTACAATCGCAGTAATAGATACTGGTATTGACTATAATCATCCTGATCTGTTTGGGCTAGGTCCTAATGGCAAGGTTATAGGTGGTTATGATTTTGTTGATAATGACAAAACGCCTTTTGATATAAACGGTCATGGCACTGAGGTTGCAGGTATCATAGCTGCTGATGGTACGATAAGTGGAATAGCACCAAAAGCAAAACTTTTAGCTTATAGAGTCTCAGATACTGGAGAATCGGTTTCATCAGATCTTATAGTTAAAGCAATTGAACAAGCTATAATCGATAAAGCAGACATCATTAACATAAGTCTAGGCGTAAACAAGACCAACAAGATGATTGATGATAGCGTAAACAAGGCAGTAAACCATGGAATTGTTGTTGTCACAGCAGCAGGTAACAATGGTCCTGGTTTAGGAACCATTGGAAGTCCTGGTAAAAATCCAAATTCGATTACTGTTGGTGCATCATACAATAACGTAACCTCTAGTATTGTAGCTACATTTGATGCAGGGAACAAACAATTTTCAGTTTTTCCCATGGTCGGCACAAATGCACTAGATGAATCAATTACAGGAAAGATCGTATTTGGAAAATATGGCAGGGAAAAAGATCTATCAAATCTTGATGTAAATGACTCTATTTTACTTGTAGAGCGTGGAAGTGATACTGAAGGCGAAGTCCTCTATTTTTCTGAAAAAGAAAAAAATGCTGCAGATCATGGCGCAAATGCTGTAATAGTATACAACAACGAAGAAGGAATCTTTTTTGGTGAGCTATTTCATGAATTTAATACTGCAGATTATAGACCTAGAATACCAGTGTTGTCTCTTTCAAATGAGGAAGGATTGATACTAAAACAAATGGCAGAAAACAGTACGGTTGGAAAATTAAACATATTCTATAATCCAGATTTTGTTGTGCCTTTTAGTTCAAGAGGACCTGTTTCTCCTTTTTACATAAAGCCCGACTTGGTTGCCCCAGGTGCGTTTGTAAACACTACACTAAACAACGGACGATATAATTTAACAAGTGGAACTAGTTTTGCGGCACCTCATGTATCAGGTGTAATAGCGCTCCTTTTACAGAAAAACCCCGACTTGAAACCAGAAGAAATAAAATCATTGTTGGTAACAACTACTGCCCCGGTTTCTGACCCGTATGGACAGCAGTTTCCATTTGAGGTTGCCGGTACAGGAAGGATAAATGCGACGAGAGTATTTGATGCAAATTTGATTATCAAGCCATCATATTTGATATTTAATTTATCAACTGAAAAAAGAACTCAAAGCGAGCATTTACAAATTGAATCACTTGATGGCAATCTTGAAAATCTAAGTGTCAGTTTTGATGGCGATGAGGTTTTTGATTTTGATTATAAACTTGAGGGCAAAATACTTCATGTCACAATTTCAGCAATTGAACAAGTTTTTGGAGAGTATGAAGGTAAAATCATCATCAAACATGATGACATCAGTTATACTGTACCTATTCTGATTCACATTACCAAGGGTTCGCTATTTGTAAATGAACAAGATGGAAAATTGCATTTTAAAATTACTTATCCGGATGAATGGTCATATGCAAAGATTTCAGTCATAAACAAAGAAACCGGACAAGTAGAAACAACATCTGCTACTCCAAACAAAACCACTACACTTGATGTTTCTGATTCAGGAAAATATTGGATTGAAGGAAAAATTACTTCTGGTGATACTGTATCCGATGTTTATGATATTATTGATGTGAAATTTGCCGAAAATAAAGAGATAGATGTTTTTAGTTTCTTAGATATTCCACAAAAAACGATTTTAATTATCTTTATAGTTACTGCTGCGATAGCATTGGTTGGATTAAAAATAAGAAGATAAAGGTGTTTTAGATTTTTGGACCGGCGTTACGGATCTCTTTTGGTATATCTTTGAATTTATCAAAGTTGTCTACAAACATTTGAGCAAGTTTTTTTGCAGATAGGTCATAGGAATCTTTGTCAATCCAAGTATTTTTTGGATCCAAGATCTCAGAAGGAACGTTTGTGCACTTTGTTGGTATATCCAAATTGAATAACTCGTTGTGTCTGCATTTAACGTCATCAAGTTCGCCTGTCAATGCAGCAGTAACCATTGCTCTGCTGTATTTTATATTGATGCGTTTTCCCACACCATATGGTCCTCCAGACCAACCAGTGTTTATCAAGTAAACTGTAGTATTGTGTTCTTTGATCTTTTCACCTAGCATTTTGGCATAAGCAGCTGCAGGTCGTGGCATAAACGGTGCACCAAAACATGCAGAGAAGGTAGCTTTTGGTTCTTTGATTCCCCGTTCGGTTCCAGCAAGCTTGCTTGTATATCCTGATAAAAAGTGGTACATTGCACCTTCGTTTGTTAGTTTTGAGACAGGTGGCAGGACACCTAGCGCATCTGCTGTTAGAAACACAATAACCTTTGGATGTCCACCAACGCTTGGAATAACTGCACCTGGGATGTAGTCTAGTGGATATGCAGCTCTAGTATTTTCTGTCAGACTTCCATCATCAAAATTTGGTTTCAAAGTTTGTTTATCGATAAGAACATTCTCTAATACGGCACCTGACTTTATCGCATTCCATATTTGTGGTTCTGCTTCAGGATTAAGGTTGATACATTTGGCATAACAGCCACCTTCAAAGTTAAAGATTCCGTTATTGGACCAACCATGTTCGTCATCGCCAATGAGCATTCTATTTGGATCTGCAGACAAGCTTGTTTTTCCTGTACCTGATAAACCAAAGAATAGTGCAGTGTCTCTATTTTTTCCGATATTTGCTGAGCAATGCATTGGAAAAACATCACGTGTTGGAAGGATGTAATTCATAACGGAAAACAGTGATTTTTTCATTTCCCCTGCATAGCTGGTTCCTCCAATCAGAACCAGTTTTTTAGACAGATTTATCATGATGAAGATGTTCGAATTGGTTCCATCTATTTCTTGAATTGCCTCAAAATCATTAATGCATATTAAAGTAAATTCTGGTTCATGGTGTTCTAGTTCTTCTTGTGTTGGTCTTACAAATAGCTGCCTTGCAAACAAGCTTTGCCATGCATAGTCATTTATGACTCTAATTGCCAGTCGGTTTTCTTTATCTGCACCTACAAATCCATCAAAAACGAAAATCTCTTTGCCTTCAACAAATTTTTTCATTTTAGTAAATATCTTATCAAATTTTCCTGGAGGGAATTGCTGGTTTATCTTACCCCAATCTACTGCATCATGCGTCTCATCATCATATACTATGTACCTATCATCAGGCGATCTTCCAGTGTATTTACCGGTTTTGACAGATAATGAACCGGTGCTTGTAACCATTCCTTCATTTTTTTGAACTGCAAGTTCAACTAGCTTTGTTGGAGACAGGTTTCGGTATACTTTTGATGGATTAATTCCAAGAGCGATAAGCTGTGATGTGAACTTGTTTGTAATGTATGTCTCTGTCATTAGCTAACACCTGAGATTACATATGAAATAAAAAATTGAGCAATCATATGGAATATTCAATCGAATTTTATTCCTTTTTATCTCTTTTCTTGTTGTGGCTATTATTTAGATACCTATTTATTTAAAAATTCGAAATTCACCTTCATGACGATAAATAAGGAAAGACTTGCGATGAGAGAAGAGATTACAAAAAATAGACCCTCTTTTGTAAGACAAGAAAGCTGGCGCTACAAAAGATTACACATCCAATGGAGAAAACCAAAAGGCATTGATAATCGTCAGAGAAGACAGGAAGGAAGAAGCACTCCTGCCCTTGTCAGGGTTGGTTATCGAGGGCCAAAAATTTCACGAGGCTTACATCCTTCTGGATATACTGATAATTTAGTTTACAATGTTAATGACTTGGAAAAATTAAATCCAAAAACAGACGGTGTTAGGATTGGTCACAGTGTTGGGACTAAAAAAAGAACACAGATCATAATTAAGGCTAAAGAAAGAAAATTCAAAGTTTTTAATGCAAGGGTGTCTGCAAGTGGTAGTAAATCTTAGAGCAAAAAAGCGACTAGTTTCTAGAGTTTTGGGTGTGGGTGCAAACAGAGTAAAGTTTGACTCTGATCATCTAGATGACATAGCAGATGCCATAACAAGAAGTAACATTCGAAGTCTTCTTTCTGCAAATACAATCAAAATAAAACCAATAATAGGAACATCAAGAGGAAGAGCACGTCTCAAAAGAATTCAAAAACACAAGCGTGGAATAAAACAGGGTTCTAAAAAAGGAAAGAAAGGAGCACGTATTGGTAAAAAATCTGTTTATGTTAAAAAAGTCAGGGCACTTAGACATATTTTAAAAGTATCAAAAGAAAGAAAAGACATTACAAATAAAGAATTTTGGGAGCTGTACAAAAAAGTGGGTGGAAATACAGTAAGAAACAAGGCCCATATGATTACTCTTATAGCAGAGATAAAATCTAGAAGAAAAACCTAGAACCGATAGACAGATTCTTCAAAATTTAATATTTTACCATTTTTGATTTTTATTCCCTCTTTTGAGAGTAGCGAGGTTTTAACATCTTGGCCATATGAATATCCGCCTATATTCCCATCTGATTTTACTACTCTATGACATGGAATTATTACAGGATATGGGTTTTGGTTCATTATTCTTCCAATAACTCTTTGACCGTTTTTTAGACCAACAGACTCTGCCAGAGCTTTGTAAGTTGTAACCTTTCCTTTTGGAACTTTGAGTAATTTCTTGTAAACTCTTTCGTTGAGATTCAAAGTTTTATGGCCTCAAGATCTGTGGTTTCAATTAATTGTAAAACTTTTTGTTTATATTTTCCCAAACTACCCCAATCCAAAAGAGCTGTTTTGGCCATGTAATTCCTTTTAAGAACATGAGAAAATAGATCTTCGTCTAAAAATTCTAGTGCATGTTTTGGTATAACCGTTCCTAAGGCATATTTTCCATTGATCAGCTCTTGTGTGAATTTTTCAGGGTAATGCGTACCACCAAAACAGAGTGCCACAGGCGAAATTTTTTGTTCGTTATTCATTACATCTACAACGATTTGCGCTACAGAATCGCATAGTTTTGTATTAGTCCATTGTTTTTCAGTGGTTCCAATCTCAATAAACAATGTAGGCTTGTTAAGCGAGGTAGGACCATGGTGAGTTGCTTCAATTGTTATTTCAAAATCAGAGAAAATGTCTTTTTTGTTCCAAAGGTTTTGAATGTATGATTTTTGAATGTAAGGATGAGGTACTGCCACTTGCCTTTCAATGCCTCCAAAATTTGCATCCGAAAAATTTCCAGTACTATGAGCTGTAAGGGCTAATACCTGTGATTCAGCAGCATGTTTTGATAAAAATACAAAGCCATCATATGCGTATTTTTCTTCAAGCCAGTCAGCTGAAATCACTGGAGTTGAAATTATTATTAGATCAAATTTTTTTCCATGAAAAATATCACCGTCTTTTTTCATATCTTTTGATATGAAATTTGCCATGTTATTGCCTGCAGGATCTTTATTGTAAGCTACAAGTAATTGCATGAGATAAAAGATATATTGATACTTTATTAATCCCAGCCATGGATCCAAAACGAACCTTAAGAAACATGGCAAATACAATGAAGCTTGCCAAGAAATCAGACAAAGACGACTATATGCAACATCTTAGATTGGTTTTACTAGGAATAGCAACTGTGGGTGCGATTGGATTTATAATTCAGTTTGTGTTTTCAGTAATTACATTCGGATAGGTAAAATTGTCTCAGGAAGTAAAGTCTCATCTTTTTGCAATTCGTACCACAGGAGGTCAAGAGAAAGTAGTAATGAATCTCTTAGAAAATAAGATAAAGATGAAAAAAATCAACGTCCAATCAGTGTTATTGGTTGACAATCTAAAAGGCTATGTTGTTTTAGAGGCAGTTGATGCAAATGATGCCTTTAATGCCATTCAAGGGATAAGGCATATTCGTGGCCAACTAAGGGGAGAGTTAGAATTCAAAGACATTGAAGGATATCTCATCAAAAAATCAACTGTGTCAGAGCTTGCCGTTGATAGCGTTGTTGAGATAATTGGCGGTCCGTTCAAAGGAATGAAAGCTACTATTACACGAGTTGATCATGAAAAAGAGGAAGCTACAGTAATTTTGCTTGATGCGTCGTATCAATTACCTGTTACAGTCGATGCAAACTATCTCAAGCTTTCAACTAGCAAGGATTAAATTTTCTTTATAAAATGGAAAACTAATGGCAGACTTACAAACTGTTTCAACACTTGTAACTGGTGGACAGGCCTCTGCAGGTCCTCCGCTTGGCCCGGCTTTGGGGCCAATGGGCGTAAACGTAATGCAGGTAATTAGTGAGATTAATGAAAAAACCAAAGATTTTGAAGGAATGAGGGTTCCTGTTACCGTTTCTATTGATCCATCTACAAAAAAATGGGAAATTGAAGTTGGCATTCCCTCTTCAGCGGCGTTATTATTAAAAGAGGCCGGAATTCAGAAGGGTTCTGGAACTCCGACAAGCAATTGGGTTGCAGATGTAAAGTTTGATACCATTGTAAAGGTCGCAAAAACAAAGATAGATTCATCTTATGCAACTTCACTAAAATCTGTTGCAAAAGAGATTATTGGAACTTGTGTGTCTTTGGGCGTAAAAATTGAAGGAAAGACTCCAAAAGAAATTACTGCCGAAATTAATGCTGGAAAATGGGACGAAAAGTTCAGATAATTATTTTTTAGTAAGATAAGTAGGTTCTTTATCAGTTTTTTGTAGTTCCACAAAAGTTTCAGTGTTTTTAATACCATCAATTTTTCCAATTTTTTCTATTGCAACGGTATGCAGTGATTCTAGGTTTTCAGCAAGAATTGTAATCATAATATCAAATCTTCCAGTAACCTCAGATATCGAAGTCACTTCAGCAATGTCTAGGAGATGTTTGTGTATCGCATCTTTTTGTTTCGGATCACGGTTAATACCGACGGTTGCTTTAACACCTATTCCTAAAAGAGAGTCGTCAATAACAATAGTAAATTTTTTTATTAGTTTCTTTTTTACAAGTCGCTTTATTCTACTATACAGAACTGATGCGTTTATCCCAAGTTTTTTGGATAGGTTTGGTACAGATATAGAACCATCCTTTGTTAATTCATAAAGTAGTTTCATATCAAGATCATCGAATCGATGCAATGTTCTCGAAATAATTTGCTCCGCGTTAATAAATGTAGTTTCATTTATCCAGTTTTTCGTTTATTTAGTTAAAAAATGAAATTTTACAAGTTTTGGAAAAAGTCATTTTTTGGAATAATTATCTCTAAACGATTTTAAGTAGGATTCCGTGATGTTGCCTAATGGTTAATGAATCTCAACTTACAGAAATGGTAAAGGTAGCAAAAGCTGAAAATAAGAAGCGTAAATTCAAGCAGTCGTTAGAGCTGATTATGATTTTCAAAGATATTGATGTCAAAAAAGGTTTTGCTATAAATGAAACGGTTCAGCTGCCAAAAACAAGCTCTCCTGCATCTGTTTGTGTTATGGCATCTGGCGACATGGGGCTAAAGGCAAAAACTGCAAAAGCCGATAAAGTAATTGATGCTGACGAACTTAATCAATTAAGTGCAAATAAAAGACAATCACGTAAACTCATCAATAGTTATGATTTTTTCCTTGCCGATACTAAACTTATGCCAGTAGTAGGTAAAACATTAGGGCAGCTTTTAGGTCCAAGGGGAAAAATGCCAACCCCGGTTCCTTTTAATGCGTCAATTGATTCATTTTTAGATAGATTTCGATCATCGATTAGAGTAAAGGTAAAAAATTCACTTTCCGCCTCATGCAAGATAGGTGATGAAACTATGGCAGATTCTGATTTGGTTGCAAATGCCAGTGCAGTGATAAATGCAGTAGAGAAAAAATTGCCAAGTGGAGACAAGAACGTAAAAAGAATTCTGATAAAAACCACCATGGGAAAAATAGTCAAAGAATCACAACAGGTAAAGAAAAATGCATAAAGATCGAACCTCATATCCAAAAAGAAAGGCTCTTTTGTATCAGCAACTACAAGAGCTTCCAAAAAAGTATAAAGTATTGGCTCTTGTGCGTATGGAAAAAGTAAGATCATCGCAGTTGCTTCCTTTAAGAAAAAAATTCAAAGACGAAATAGAGATTATTAGCATCAAAGACAAAGTGGCAAAAAAGGCATTTGCCACACTCAAGATACCAGGCATAGAAAAGATGATTGATAGTCTAAAGGGACAATGTCTTTTTATGTTTACAAACATGTCCCCTTTCAAGCTAAACGTACTCCTTAGCAAAAATAAGATAAAGCTAGCTGCTCGTGGAGGCGATATTGCAAGTATAGATGTGATAATTCCTGCAAAAAACACAGGCATTGCACCAGGACCTATTCTTACTGATTTTAAAGAGGCCGGAGTTGCAACAAAAATAGATCAAGGAACAGTGTGGATTATAAAAGAATCAGTACCTGCAAAAAAAGGTCAAGTCATTTCTGCAAAATTAGCAACACTGCTTGGAAAATTAGACATAAAACCTATCGAAGCAGGCATCGCTCTTAATGCTGCACTTGAAGAGGGCAAACACTTTGCAAAAGATGATTTAACAGTAGATGTTGAAAAATATAGAAGCGCGTTTAGCCAGGCCCACCAAGAAGCAGTTTCATTAGCTATAGAGGCGGCGTATACAACTTTTGATACCATAAAGCAAATACTTGCAAAGGCTTCACAATCATCACGTTCTGTTTCTATTGAATCAGGTTATGTTACGGATGATACTAAGGAGCAAATATTGCAAAAAGCACATTCACAAGCTCAAGGTTTAGCTAGTAAAGCAAAGAATTACACGCCAGAATAAATTTTCTAAAAATTACCTTTAACTTTTGGCAAGTTCCAATTGTATTTCATGGCAACCAATCGTAAACTTGTGGTAACCACGATACCCAAAATTGTTGCTAAATACAACTCGCCATTGAATGTTAAAGTAAAGTAAAACACTATAATTCCTACAAAACTTGCAGATGCATATAGCTCTTTTACAAAGACAATTGGTATTTCATTTACAAAAACATCTCTTAAAATTCCGCCACCTACTGCTGTAAGCATGCCATATAGTGCTATTGCAAGAAAGTTTAATCCAAATACATTATAAGCAAATGTTGCGCCTATTATTGTAAAAACTCCTAGCCCTATCGCATCAAATTTTAAAAACAGATTCCAGTGTTTCTGTAAACGAGTGTATAGAAAGAAAATAGCTACGCCACTTGAAACTGTGATTATCACATAAGCTGGATCAGATATTGAGTTTGGAGGAAACTGCCCCATGATTATGTCTCGTATAGTTCCTCCTGCAACTCCTGTTATGGTTGCTAAAATTATGATTCCTACAATATCCGCTTTATGTTCAATTGCCTTAAAGGCGCCAGTTACTGCAAAGGCCATTGTGCCAAATAGATCTAAAATGTAAATGAACACTTCAGCTGGGATTGAGAAATCTACCAAATCATTTTTTATTTTATGTGGTGATAAATAACGTTAAAGGTTCTGTCTAGTATTTACTACCCAAATAAAGAGGACAAACCCTCCATGGCTTGTTCTTCAGATTTTGCGCTTGGTGTTTCAGCTTCTTTCTTTCCTTCTTTCTTTGCTTCACCAGCTCCTGAAGCTGCTGGTGCGGCTGCAACTGCCACAGGTGCTGCTTTAATGGCTTCCTCAATGTTTACATCTGCCAGTGATGCAACCAGGGCCTTTACTTTTGCCTCGTTAGATTCAGATCCTGATGCCTTTACTATGCTGGCAATGTTGGCTTCGTTGATCTCCTTTTTTAATTTGTGAAGCATTAGTGCAGCGTAAACGTATTCCATTGTATCGACTTTTTCGGATGGCATAATATAAAACTATGGAGAAAATGAAA
>JAUYOQ010000124.1 GCA_030697975.1 Nitrosopumilaceae archaeon
GATTTTGCAAAAAAGTTTGGAATAACTAAAGCATTCCAGTCTAATGAAGATGCAAAGAAAAAAATCCTTGATGAAACAGAAGGTAGAGGCGTTGATGTTGCAATTATTGCAACAGGAAACCTTCAAGCCTTGTTTGATTCAGTAGACTATGTAAGGCGAGGTGGATGGATAGTATTGTTTGGCGTTCCATCAAAAGGTGCAAGACTTGATCTTGATATGAGTGTAATTTACTCTAAAGAAATCACACTTGTTACAAGCTATGCAGCATCTGATATTGATACTAAAGAATCACTAAAACTAATAGAATCTGCAAAGATTCCAGTTGGCAGGTTAATCACACATAGATATTCGATTTTTGATTCTCAAAAGGCATTTGATCATGCACACAGTGGTGAGAGTGCGATGAAGATAATTATCACAAACTGAGAAAGGCTTAAGAAAGGTAAAAATTTTCAATTCAGAAAGAAGCAACATGGATTGGGGACTAAAAAACAGACTTGCAAGAATAATCAATCCAATTAATGGACGAGCTGTAATGCTTGCAGTTGATCATGGATACTTTTTAGGTCCAACAGAAAGCCTTGAGGTTCCACGCCAGACAGTAATGCCATTGCTAAAATATTGTGATTCTCTCATGCTTACAAGAGGAGTTTTACGAACATCAGTTGATGCAAACTTTCCAGTACCTATAGTACTGAGGGTTTCTGGGGGAAGCAGCATAATTGGCGAGGACCTATCAAATGAAAAAATCACAACAAGTGTAAAAGACGCAATCAGGCTAAATGCAAGTGCGCTAGCAATGTCAATTTTTGTTGGTGCAAAATATGAGCACAACAGTTTGGTAAACTTGGGAAATCTTGTCAACGATGCAGAAGAATTTGGAATCCCAGTTCTTGCAGTAACTGCTGTTGGAAAAGAACTTAAAAAACGTGATACACGATACCTCTCATTATCATGTAGAATTGCAGCAGAGTTTGGAGCACATATGGTAAAAACATACTATTGTGAAAACTTTGAAAAAGTTGTAAACACATGTCCAGTGCCTGTAATAATTGCAGGTGGGCCAAAGCTTGAGGAACGACAAGCACTAGAGCTAACATACAATGCAATAAAGTCTGGTGCATCAGGTGTTGATATGGGACGAAACATTTGGCAATCAAAATATCCTGTCCCGATGATTCGAGCAGTACGTGCAATAGTTCATGAAAACTCAAATGTTGACAAGGCATATGATCTGTTCAAAAAACTATGCGCTGAAAAACCTATAAAAACAAAAAAACTAATCCGACAAAAAATTCAGACAAAATAAGCTAGTAGTCTTTTATCTTTGAAAGATGAATGTGGACAATCTTCCACGTTGGTTTTTTTACAAGAACAAATGTTGCCCTTCCATTAATTGAAATGCATTCGCCTGTGAAAGCCTTGTTATCTACTAGCATTCCTTTCTGATTGAGCTCAAACGCTGCAACCGCAGTATCACCAAAAATGCTAATCTTTGGATTTGTGATTTTATAATCATAGTCTGAGATGCTCACAAATTTTAGCTCCTCAAGCATTACCGTTGTTGCAAAGTCCTTCAGATCATAGGGCGGTACATCGCTAAAGCTTGAAAAGCTAGAATCGTCTAGCTGAATCTCTTTTAGCTTTGTTAGGTCCTTTGTTTTTCCTGACTCAAAAAATATCTCAATCACATTGATTATTTGTTCTCTATCTGACAAAAGTGATGTTTGCTTGTCTTGATGCAACTTTAAGTTTTGTGTGGTGTTTGCAAGTATCTGGTTTTTTGCAAAGAAATGGAGGCAAATCATTCTAGCAATATTTATAAATTAAACACGACCGCAATAGGTGGCTGATATGGCTAAACAAAACTCAACTAGCACTCTAGGTATTCTATCGCTAGTTGGACTGCTACTGTAAACTAGTTAGTCTAGTTTTCACGATCAAACCTAATAGAAAATGTGAATGGTGATAAAAAATATGGAAATTATGTCTGGTTCTAAAGCATTGATGAAGGCCCTAGAAAAAGAAGGAGTAAAGGAAGTCTTTGGACTACCAGGTGGTGCAAACCTTCCAATGTATGATGAGCTTTACAAAAGTAACATACGTCATATTCTTGTAAGACATGAACAATCAGCTGCCCACATGGCAGATGGTTTTGGAAGAGTAAGCAGAAAGGCAGGTGTATGTTTTGCAACATCAGGTCCTGGTGCAACAAATATCATAACAGGGCTTGCAACAGCGCAAGCTGACTCTGCACCAATGATTGCAGTGACAGGCCAGGTGCCTGTAAAAATGATTGGGCGTGACGCGTTCCAAGAAAGTGACATTATTGGAATATCAAACCCTATTGTAAAATATGCATTCCAACCACGTGAGGCAAGCGAAATCCCCGAAGTTGTCAAAAAAGGATTTTACATTGCAGAAACTGGAAGACCAGGTGCTGTGTTAATCGACATACCAAAGGATGTGCAGCAAAATGAGGCAGAGATGAGATTTCCTGATGAGGTCCGAATACGCGGATACCATCCATGGGCAGATGCTGATGTATCGGAAATAGAGCGTGCAATTGACCTACTCTTGTCTGCACAAAGGCCAATTATTTTGGCAGGTGGCGGTGTGATAATCTCAACTGCATTTTCTGAGCTTCAATCACTAGCTGAGATGCTAATGATTCCAGTTGTTACAACATTCAAAGGAAAAGGTGCATTTCCAGAAAATCATGCACTCTCGCTTGGACCAATTGGCATGCATGGTCATGCTGAGGCAAATAAGCTAATGGTTGAGGCAGACTGTGTTCTTGCGATAGGAACAAGATTTTCTGACAGATCAGTTGGAACATTTGAAGAATTTGAAAAGAACTTGAAGATAATACACATGGATGTAGACCCAGCTGAAATTGGAAAAAACCAGACAACGCATGTTGCAGTAGTAGGAGATGTAAAGGCATCACTTAGGATTATGGTAAAGTTACTCATTAAAAGAGCACTAAAAAAATCAGATGACAATGTATGGCTCAAACATGTAAACGAGGTTCGCGACTATTGGAGACAAAATCTCAAGATTCATCCAGGTGAGATGGGTGCTGCAAAAATTTTACGCAAGCTACGTGAGGTCTTACCAAAAGAGGCAATAGTTACAACTGAAGTAGGACAGCACCAAATGTGGGCATCACTATTCTTTGATGTAATTCATCCTGGCACATTTTTTAGCTCAACTGGTCTTGGAACAATGGGCTGGGGCTTTCCAGCAGCAATTGGTGCAAAGACTGCAAGACCAGATGTTCCTGTAGTTGACATTGCAGGTGATGGAAGCTTTAACATGACTGAAAACTCACTTGCAACATCGGTACTAGAAAATCTCCCGGTGATCGTGTTTTTAGTTAACAACTATTCGCTTGGCATGGTAGCACAGTGGCAGCGTACATTCTATGACAGAAGAATGATTGGAGTTGATCAAAAAAATTGTCCTGATTATGTAAAGCTTGCAGAATCATATGGCGCGCAGGGAATAAGGGCACAGTCCCTTGATGAGCTTGGAAAAGCAATAAAGGCTGGCCTCAAAAGCGATGTTGCTACTGTAATTGATATTCCAATAGATCCAGAAGAAGACGTCTTACCCTTTGTGGCACCTGGAACGTCGCTAAAGGACATGATACTTCCATCATAGTGATAGTGATGTGGGCAATATTGTCAATTCTAGTTGAAAACAAACCAGGTGTACTCTTTAAGGTCACAAACTTGTTTAGGGCACGAAATTTTAACATAGATAGCATCTCAGTGGGTGTAACAGAAAACCCAGAGTTTTCACGTATGACTATAACGACATATGGTGATGAAAAGCAAATACAGCAAATAGTAAAGCAACTTGACAAGATGATTGATACTATCGAGGTAAAGCGTCTTGATGAGCATAAAACTGTGTACCGGGAAGTTGTCTTGTTTAAGATTAAAGTCAGCAAAGCAGCAAACAGTATGGAGATAAACAAGTTGGCAAACGCATATGGGGCAAAGGTTCATGATGCAAAAAAAGAATCAATAATGGTTGAGCTAACTGCGACACCTGATCAGATATCTGCATTTGAGGAGCTTGTAAAGCCATTTGGCATATTAGAAATCGCGAGGACCGGAATTGCTGCATTACAGAGGAGTGGGGCATGAGAGTTAGAATATTTGATACAACACTAAGGGATGGAGAGCAGACTCCTGGCGTTGCATTATCACCTGAGCAAAAGCTACTCATTGCAAAAAAACTTGACGCACTTGGCGTAGATGCAATTGAGGCTGGCTTTCCTATAGTATCAGACGGTGAGCGACAGGCAGTAAAGTTGATTGCACATGCAAACCTGAATGCTGAGATTTGTGGTCTTGCACGAACCAGCAAAAAAGATATCGATGCTATAATAGATTCTGATCTAAGCTATGTCCATACCTTTATTGCAACATCTGACATTCATTTACAGTACAAGCTAAAACTTAGCCGAGAGCAAGCACTTGAAAAGGCAATAGAGTCTGTCGAGTATGCAAAATCACACGGACTACAAGTCGAGTTTTCAGCAGAGGACGCAACACGAACTGATCGTGAATTTCTAAAAAAAGTTTATGCTGCAGTAGCAAAGGCAGGAACAGACAGAGTAAACATTCCAGATACTGTTGGCTATTCTACTCCGCAGTATTTTGCTGAAATCACAAAGGATACAGTTGAGGTAACAAAGCTTCCAGTCAGTGTCCACTGTCACAACGACTTTGGCTTAGCAGTTGCAAACTCGATTGCAGGACTACAAGCAGGAGCAGAGTGTGCACATGTTACAATTAATGGATTAGGTGAACGTGCAGGAAATGCATCCCTTGAGGAACTTGTCATGGCACTACAATGCTTGCAGTTTGATAAAAAATGGGAAACAAACATCAACACAAAGCTTCTCTATGATACATCAAGATTTGTTTCAAATCTTGTTGGAATTGCAGTTCAGCCAAACAAGGCAATAGTTGGCGAAAATGCATTTGGCCATGAATCAGGAATTCACACACATGGAATCTTGAACAACCCATTAACCTACGAGCCTATCAGTCCAGAACTTGTAGGAAGAACAAGGTGGTTTCAGGTAGGAAAGCATGCAGGAGTTCATGGAATGCTTGCAATGCTTGAAGACTATGGGGTAAAGCCAAACGAGGAGCAAACACATCAGATACTTGACAGAGTCAAGGCAATAGGTGACCAAGGAAAACATGTTACAGACGTCGAACTACTTTCAATTGCAAGCGAAATAATGGGCGAACGTGGAATAAAAAGAATAGTCCAGCTAACTGGATTTTCTGTTTCAACAGGTATTGGTACGATGCCTTATGCTTTTGTAAAAATAAACATCGACGGTAAGGACTATTTTGCAACAGACTATGGAGTTGGACCTGTTGATGCAGCACTTAATGCAATACAAAAAATAACAGGCAAAATATCTGAAGTTAGAGTAAAAGAATACAGACTAGACTCTATCTCTGGCGGCTCTGATGCATTATGTGAGGTAACAATAAAGCTTGAAGATGCATATGGAAACAAGGTTTCATCAAAATCAATTGGCGAAGACATTGTAACAACAAGTGTTCAGGCAATGATTGATGGAATAAACCGAGTAATGCTAAAGAAATCACTAAAGGAAAGCAAGGTAGGAAGCTAGTCTTTTAACAATTAACTATACTTGGAAAGTAAGCAATGTATCACATTTCACTAATTACAGGGGATGGTATTGGGCCTGAGATCTCAGAATCTGCAATTTCTGTACTTGATACAATTAACGACAAACTTGGACTCAAATTATCAGTTGAGACACTACTTGCTGGCGACACTGCACTTAAAACAATAGGCAAGGCATTGCCTGATGAGACACTAGAGTCAGTAAAAAAATCTGATGCCTGTCTTAAGGCACCTGTAGGTGAAAGCGCGGCAGATGTAATTGTAGTATTGCGAAGAACGCTTGATCTTTACGCAAACATTAG
>JAUYOQ010000145.1 GCA_030697975.1 Nitrosopumilaceae archaeon
TCCTCTTTTGTTTTTTGAGTTGCGTCTATTCCAAGTTTTGATCCTAGGTTAAGCAGAGGCGATGCAGGATCCAATGTGTCTGTTGGAGTTTTATCAATTATCATAACATCACGAGCAGCATCAGATCGTGTGGTTATTGCCCAGATGACATCGTTTATGTCATGTACGTTTACATCATCGTCTACTACAACAAAAATTTTAGTTAGTGAAAGCTGTCCTAGTCCCCACAAGCCCATCATGACCTTTCTTGCTTGTCCTGGATAACGTTTTTTGATAGAAATTATTGCAAGACCTTGAAACCATCCAGAAGCAGGCATTGAAAAATCCACAACCTCTGGCTGAAACATCCTAATTAACGGTAAAAAGGAGCGCTCTATTACCTTGCCAATATATGCATCTTCTAAAATTGGCTTTCCAACTATCGTGGTAAGATAAATTGGCTTTTTCCTTTGCATCATTCCAGTTAAGGTAAATGTTGGATACGGTTCTTTTGGGGTATAGTATCCTGTGTGATCACCAAAAGGTCCCTCATCTCTAACATCAAAAGGATCAACATATCCTTCTAGTACAATTTCTGCATTAGCAGGAACCTCCAAGTCAACTGTCTTGCACTTTACAATCTTGATTCCTTTTTTTCTTGCAATGCCAGCAAACACAAATTTGTCTAGCCCTTCAGGAACCGGTGCAACTGCTGAAAAAATTGTTGCGGGATCTCCGCCAATTACTATTGCAGCTTCGATTTTTTCTCCTTTTTCTTTTGTTATATCATGATGGTGTGCTCCACGTTTGTGTTTTTGCCAATGCATTAACGCATGTTTGCTGTCAAGAACCTGCATTCTGTAAACTCCAAGATTTCTGACACTTGTTTCTGGATGTTTTGTAACAACAAATCCAAATGTTATGAATCGTCCTGCATCTTTTGGCCACGTTTTTAGAATTGGAAGCTTATCAAATGACGGAGAATCATCAATAATTTCTGTTACTGGTCCGTCTCTTTCTAACTTTGGAAAAATATCGCCCATTTTTGCAAGCTCTGGTAGTTTTTTTATC
>JAUYOQ010000105.1 GCA_030697975.1 Nitrosopumilaceae archaeon
TTTTTTCTTACCAAACACAAAATGCAGTCTATTGGTATTGTATTTAATTTATCCTGACATACTCCACTTGCTAAAGTTTCGCGGGCCCGAAGGTATTAGTGCCGATAGCGGTTCGATTTTTTGGTTCCGTTATTTCTGTTACAAACTCAGCTAAAAATATTTCTACAGAAAAGATAATTTCAATATTTACTGTTCTCATGTGATTTTTTTACAAAAGCATCTGTCCATTTTTGACCACAATCCTGAAATCCTTGACAATCACATCCAGGAACAAGACATTTGTGAGGACTTTGAAATTCATGAAGCGTATCACTGTGTGGTTGATATGTGTATTCAGGACTGCATTTACAAATTGCCAAGTCATTCACCTAATGTTTTTCTAATTTTATTCTTGCATCAGGTTGGAATTTATGCCAAAATGTACCCAAAATGAATGCTAATACTATCCAAAAGATAGAAACTGCCATTACTGACATTGCCCTGAATCCATTTACCAAATCCATTGGAGCAGTAATTTCATCAGGATTTGGTGGCACCAAAGCAAACGCTATACTAATGAAAACTGCATAACCAACAAACGCAGCAATCTTTTTCCCAGACTCAAGTTTTTTGTATAGTCTATAGAATCCAAGAGCACCAAATCCAGAGATTGCTATAAAGCTAAGATACAAAACTGCTCGAAGAACGACTGTTTCAGGATCACCAACAGTTGGTGGATTTGCAGGATATTTCAAAAAAGGAACAAAGTAGATTGTAAACCACAATATTCCTGCAAGAACAAATGTTTTCTTTACATCATTTCCTTGTGGCAATGCGTTTCTAGAATATGCATAAACGATACCAAACAACGCACCGATCGATGTTCCCAATATTGCCCCAGCTAGTACTTGTCCACCTTTTTGCCAATATCTATACGAATCATACTCTATCCAATACTCTGGAGTGTCTTTTTCTTCACCTGATGCAAAGAGACTTTGATTTTCAATCCCTATTGCTTCATCTAAATAAGGTTCCACAATAGCTAGATTTGCAAGACCGTGTATTACTCCTGCAAAACATCCGGAAACCAAAACGATTGCAATGAATAAAGCTGTTTTCATTTTTTCAGTCTTTAGTG
>JAUYOQ010000147.1 GCA_030697975.1 Nitrosopumilaceae archaeon
ACAGTTAGATTCTTTATTTCAATTGCATTCAATTGCATAAACCTTCTTTTAGGTGCAAGAGATTTTGTTCCATCTTTTCTATGTAATCTGTATTTTTATCACCAATTTCTAGTGGAGACAGTACCAATACTGTACCACCAATCTCATCTGCTATAACCTCTGATGTTCTAGTATCTACAGCCTCTTCTGTAAATATCACATCAATGTCTAAATTTTTTGCAAGATTAATTATATTTTCAAGGTTTTTAGAAGTTGGTTCTGCATGTGGTTCATTTGATTCAAGTATTGAATGCTGAATTAATCCATATTGATCTGCAAAATATGTAAATGCGCTATGAAATGAAATAAAATCTTTTTTCTTGCATTGCGATAATTCTTGTTTTATTTTTTCATCAAGCTGTTCAAGTCGTAAAATGTAGGAATTTGCATTTGTGCTATAATATTCCTTGTTTGTTGGATCTATTTGCATTAATGCATCTGCAATGTTTTCAACCTGTTTTTTTGCCATTACAGGATTGAGCCAGATATGTGGATCAGTAGGATGACTGACTAGATTGTTTTCATTTGTAGTGATGTCTTTACTTGTATCAACTATAACGACATCTGTATTTATTGAATCAAAATCATTTACCCAGTTTTCAAAACCAATGCCATTGATTACAATTAGATCAGCTTGCTGCATCTTTTGAAGATCTTTTACTGTTGGCTCCCAGTCGTGTGGTTCTATTCCAAATGGAATTAGTAATGAGACTTCAACTCTATTCCCGCCAACTTCTTTTGTAAATTCAAAAAGAGGATAAAACGAAGTAATTGCAACGATTTTTTGATTAGCATTTGCTGATGCATATGACATTACAGGTTGATCCAAATTCCAAACTGCAAGAGACGAAAGCGGAATGACAATGGCAATTGTTATAATTGCAGTTTTACTCTGGTTATCCACGCATGGAACCCCTTAATGTTATTAATAAATCTAAGAAAAATTAATAATTTTAGCTACTAAATTTATAAGATGTTTAATAATAACGAGGCTATGCCGATAGTATCAATCTCATTAAATGATGACATACTATCTGAGCTTGACAAGCTGCAAAAATCAATGGGGTTTTCTGGCAGGTCTGAAGCAATAAGAGCAGGAATCAGAAGTTTTGTAGCAGACGAAAAACAAAAAGGAGTTCTTTCAGGAACTGTACATGCAATATTATTGGTAGTTCATAACGATGAGTTTGATGATATAGTATCTGGGATAAAGCACAGCTTTGAAGACTTGATTACAACACATTTGCATAGTAAGATAGAAGGTGACAAGTGCATGGAGCTTTTCATACTTGACGGAGACGCAGAAAGGGTTTGCACAATTACAAAAGATTTTCAGACTAACAAAAAGATGGATAACGTAAAGCTGGTTACTCTCTAGAAAATGAATTTAGTAAAAATAGTATTAATTTGTCTAGTGGGAGTATCTTTTTTTATCAATAATGCATATGGACATGGCCTTGGTTTAGATGCAACAACATTTGATTTTGATGGAAAAAAAATTCTAGTTAATGTTGAGATTCCTCTATATTTTGAGAAGACAGAAAACAAAAAAATTACAATTAATGTATATGATAAAGAAACCGGTACAAATGTAGAGAATATCACATTTCTTTTAGCTGTTTTTCATAATAATGAATTGATAGTTAGTGATCATTTTTTTGCTCCACAAGGTGTTTTATCAATTAATATGATTCCAACACAAGAAACTGAATCCAAGATATCAGGCCAACAAAACTCTTTTGGTGCATGGTATGATAGTGGCGCTCAACCTATTCAGATATTATCACCATCTTTTGATAAGGGCGGATTGTTTCATTTTGAAATTGAAATTACAGCAATTGATGGTACAACAAGTATGTTAGAGGGTTCAAAAATTCAGGTAGTTGATGTTAGTACAGTAGAAACTAGCCACTATGAAGAAGATACAACGTTTCAAATTACATCTTATTTTGATAATATTTCATATTTTGACTATAAATCAGATGAAAATG
>JAUYOQ010000151.1 GCA_030697975.1 Nitrosopumilaceae archaeon
TTGGCTCAGATTCCATAGTTACTACAACTGATTCTGAGGGTAAGTTTTATCATGAATTTGGAGTAAAGGATCGAATTCCTGGAAAATATATTGTAAATGTAGCAGCTACATCAGAAGATGAGAAGATAGGTCTTGCAAGCACCACCTTCATTATCAAAGGAACTGCCTTGGCATCAGCTCAGCTTGCACAAAGTTTTGATGATGCATATTCGTTGCCTGATAAGGATATTGATTTCGAAAATGATCCAATTACTGCACTGATTTACAAGTATCGTCAAGATATTGCAGCAAAGCTAGAAAAAGAAAAAATCAAGCAAGAAAAGCTAGGCGAGTATCAGAAATTTTTAGATGAACAAAGAAAGATTGCAGGGATGAGACTACAAGAAAGAATTGTAGAAGAAAAGCCAGGTGGTGGGAACTATGTTGGATCATGGCAGTATGATAGGTTTGTCGCAACGCTTGATGGGCCTGCAAAGGACATTATTCTTGGACAATTGAACTATACAAACAAGATGTGGGAAGAGGCAAAGGCCTCAATGCGTCAGGTGCTTGAAAACGGAGGAACGTGGAAAGATGCCATGCAAATTTTTGTTAATGGTGCGGCTCTTTCAAGAGAACAGATGGAGTCACTAACCAAAATAACCAACTCTACAGACACAACAGCTGATCAAGTCAATGGAACCCTGCCTTATGATTTACTTGATTCAGTAAAAAATGAAAATGCTACTAAAGAAGAGTCACTACAGTTTGATGTTAATGGAACTGCCATAAAGACTGGCCTTAAGGGAACGATAATTCGTCTTAATGTAAATGGCACAATAATTGAGTTGTTGGTAAACGGTACAACCATAACTCCAATTACAAATTCTACGAAAAACTAGATATTATTTTTTGATTGGAGCTATTCCAAATTAGTTTTTGATAAAAAAAGAACAACTTATCAGTTCTACGCGGGCCTTATATTTCAAAACTTGGAAATAATTTTTAATGAAACATCTATGTGTTCCCTGTCCGTCCTGTGATGGAGACAACCTATTTTATACAAGATATGAAGCTCCGCTTAAAGTTCTCCAGGAGCGAAGTTGGCTTTTGTGTAAAGATTGTGGTTATCAAATTCAAATGGATAAATGGAAAAAGTCAGTGTGCTGTGCCTAAAACAGCCTCATTTTTTATTTTCAGCTAGGTTATAAACCAAATTTTATTATTTTATTGGTTGGGTCTTAAGCGATACGTTGCAACACGCCTTCTCACCATGTTTGGTGTGCTTATGGCCACATTATTGCTAACAATTGCACTTGTTGGCTCTAACATGGATGTGATCTTAAAGCAAGGAGTTGCCTTTCAGGTACGAAGCGAAATAACTCAAAATGCAGCTATAGCTGGTAGCTTTGTAAATGCAGAGAAATTTGAAAAATTTGTACAAGAGCAAATCGACCAGCGCTCTAAAGCGTTAGGTCTTGACTCACCCTGGTACTCGCCTCAAAGAATCGGGTTAACAATGTACAAGATTTTAGTTTTAGACTTTGGACGCGCAACGTTTCTTACAAGTGATTCTGGGTCTTCTGATGTAAAAGACATATTATTAGAAAAGATACCAAAAACAGTTCTTCTTTTTACTACAGCAACAATAATAATTTCAATTATAGGAATTTTCCTTGGCGCCCTAGCTAGCAGCAAGATTAATTCCAAAATAGATAGAGTGACCTCAACTTTTGCTGTAGTTAGCAGCAGCTTTCCTGTGTGGTGGATTGGAATGATTATGATCTTTGTTTTTGCCTTTGTGTATCATTTGTTTCCTGCTCGGGCGACTCCTTCTGTGTTGCCATCAGACCCAGGCTATATAGCCGCACTTTTGTATCACATGACGCTTCCTTTGATAACAATTGTTTTGATAGGTTTTGGTTCGTGGGCATATCTTGTCCGCAATTTTATGATTGGGATTTTGCAAGAAGACTTTGTTATTGCAAAAAAAACCATTGGCATAAATCAAAAAAAGATAGTTTATGGTCATGCGCTAAAAAATGCCGCACCTCCAATTGTTACTATCTTGGCACTTAGCCTATCAGGTTCGCTTGGTGGCGCAATAATTACAGAGGCAGTTTTTGATTGGCCTGGCATGGGCCGTCTTTACTTTGAGGCAATAAGTGTGATGGATCTTCCTGTGATTATTGGTGCAACATATGTCTTGACAGTATTTTTCCTTGCAAGCATCTTTGTTGCTGACTTGCTTTATGGATATTTTGATCCAAGGGTAAAGACGAGTTGATATGAGTACAGTGCCACTAAATGAAATTGGCCAAGAGTTTGTTAGAAACAAAATTGGTCTTGTTGGAATTGGAATTTTGGCTACGCTTTTTATTATTTCAGCTATAGCTGCACTTACAATACCGCTTGAAACCCTCAAAACATGGAATAATCCAGAAAGCTGGCTAGAATTTCCAAAGACCGCACTTCCTGTATGGGTAAACCTGTTTCTTTCTGAAAAAATTCCAGAGCACAAGATTTTAACAAATCCTGTAAATTCACGTCAAAGCATAGAAGAGCTCACCATATTTTCACAGCAGTTTAGTGTTGTTTACGAGTTTGATGACTTTCCAAATGACTTTATCTACGAATTTACAGCAAAATATTCAGGTTCTCCGCTTTTACAAATATCTGTAATAAGACCTGATGGCATGACTGTGGAGCTGTTATCACGTTCATTGCCATACTTGGAATCTGCAGTACACCATGAACGTGTATTTTCAACAGATAATGCAGTCAAAAAGAATCTTTTCTTACAGTCTGAAAAGTTTGGCTTTCCCTTAAATGACATTTCAGCCGAACAGATTGTTTTTTCAGAATCAAGCCTACAAAAAGTTCTAAATGGCAAATATGTTTTTTTGATAAGACTTGTTGGCATAAGTTCGGAAAATGAAATTGTAGATTCTAGCTTGATTTTAGGAGGCAAGGCCTTTGGATTTGTTGGAACAGATGAGCTTAGACGAGACCTTTCTGTAGGATTGTTGTGGGGCACACCACTTGCCTTGTTTATTGGCATATCAGTAGCGATTGGTTCTGTTGTAATGGGATTGTTGTATGGGGTCTATGCAGGATTCATTGGAAAAAAAACAGATGAAACGATGATGAGGTTTAATGATGTAATTTATGCGCTTCCGGCACTGCCATTTTTGATTATACTTGCAGTAACTATTAGCAACAGCATCTTTGTGATGATTGGTTTTCTTATGATTTTTGGCTGGGTTGGAGTTGCCAAGGTCTCACGCAGCATGGCACTGCAGATCAAGACAAGACAGTATGTTGAGGCCTCAAAAATAATGGGCCAGCGTAGCTCAAAAATAATTCTAAAACACATTTTACCTCAGCTTTTGCCTTATGCATTTGCAAGTGTAGCAATTTCTGTGCCTGCTGCAATCACAACAGAGGC
>JAUYOQ010000155.1 GCA_030697975.1 Nitrosopumilaceae archaeon
TAATCAGACTTGTTTTGTCAGGAAAGAAAGTAGATTTTAACGGAAAATTCTTTTCATTAAGAAATTTTTCACTTTTAATCACGCCGCCAAGAAAACACATCCCAATTTATCTTGCAGCAATTAATCAAAAAATGATAGAATTAACATGGCAGACAGCTGATGGAGTAATTTTCTATCTGAGGCCAATATCAGAATTAAAAGAAACAGTTGAAAAAATGCAGAAAAAAAGACGAATAGATGTAACATGCCAGCTAATAACATGCATGTCTGATGATTCAGAAAAGGCCAGAATTCGTGCAAAAAAAACACTTGCATTCTATATCTCAGTAGGGAAAATCTATAGAGACTTTTTATCAAAAAATGGGTTTCAAAAAGAAACTGCAAATATTTTTGATGAATACAAAAAATCTGGATTAAAGTCAAATCATGAGTTTGTTTCAGATTCTATGCTAAATCAGCTTACGATTTGTGGCGCCCCAAGCGAATGCGTAAAACAATTACAGAAATTTCGACAGACAGGTATTGATCTGCCCATAATTCAGTTTAATCCTATAGGTGGCGTATCAGAATCATTTAAGTTACTTGCTTCAACGCTAAGTGATGCAAATTGAACAAGGTAGCAGTAGTAGGTTACGGCAATACAAAATTTTCAAATGAGGATAAATCAATAGAGTCACTACTTACTTCTGCTACAAAATCGCTTTTTGATCAAACAAAAAACATTGAGCAAGATGACATTGACGTCGTACTTGTTTCTACAAATGACAATACAAAATATTTATCTGCCATACTTTCTGAGCTGACAGGAATTTCACCAAAAATTGCACACACGGTGGAAAACTTGTGTAGCTCTGGAACAAACAGCATTGTTTCAGCATATTCATATATTGTATCAGGACTTGCAGATATTGCCTTGGTTGTAGGGGCTGACAGATACGATTGTCCTGGCCAGATTTTGGAATGGGATGTCTCAAGAGGAGAATTTAAGCATCCAGTTTTTTGGGCGTCAGTTTTTACCAAAGCTCACAAAAGAGAATTTAAAACTACACAAGAAGATTTAGCTGTTGTCTCAGCGAAAAATCACACAAATGCAAAATTTAATCCCCATGCTTACTCTAACAAAACCTACTCAATAGATGATGTGTTACAATCAAAATTTGTAACTGATGATTTGCATCTTCTAGATTGTTCTAAGCCTTGTAGTGGTGCATCAGCAGTCTTACTTGCCTCTGAAAATATGGCAAAAAAATTTGAGCAGCCAATATGGATAAAAGGAATCGGGCAAAAAACAACTTCAGCTAGTCTCACAAAAAATGAAGATTTGACAACAATGACGTCAACCAAAATTGCAGCCAAACAAGCGTTTGATATGGCTAAAATTCAAGTAAATGACGTAGATGTGACAGAACTCCATGATGCGTTTACTATATGCGAGATAATGGCACTAGAAGACATTGGTTTTGTAAAAAAAGGAAATGGAGCCTCTTACGTTAGAAATCTGTACGATACGCAAGATAATAAAATCAATCCTCGTGGCGGGTTAATAGGATCTGGTCACCCACTTGGTGCAACAGGAGTCGCACAGGTAGTGGAGATAACTCAACAACTACAAAACAAAGCTGAAAAAAGACAAATTAAAAACGCTAACGTGGGTTTGATTCATAACATGTCTGCAGCTGCAACGTCATCGACTGTACTTTTGTTACAATCATGACT
>JAUYOQ010000159.1 GCA_030697975.1 Nitrosopumilaceae archaeon
TAGTACTTGTTCAATACACCAATCATACTCTTTTACAGTCTCACCTGTCCACGCATAGATGTGTATTCCCTCTGAAGCAAGAAATGCTGCAATATCATCTTGTGTTGTTAATGGATTACCACCACAGGCAACTACTTTGGCACCAAGCTCTTTTGCGCCCATCAGTAAAACCGATGTCTCTTTTGTTATGTGCAAGCAAACTCCCAAAGTTATACCCCTAAATGGTTGTGATTTTTTTAACCTGTTAATTGTATTATCAAGAATTTGCATGTGGCTTCTTGCCCATTCATAGGAAAGTTTGCCTTTTTTTGCAAGTTTTGGGTCTTTTACCTTACTCAATACACATCACATCGATCCACACTATAAAATTCTATCAAATCTATTCCCAACCTAAATAAATCCACATTACAAACAAGATTTCATGGCTTGGAAAAAGATTGCAGAAAAGAATTCAATTGAAAGAGGAAAAGGAAAAGAATTCAAAATAGACGATAGACGAATTGCGATCTTTAATCAAGATAGATATTACGCACTAGATGCGTTATGTGTTCATCAAGACGGCGCAATTGCGCCAGGAAAACTAGAAGAAGACATTGTTGAATGTCCAGTACATTTTTGGCATTATAATATCAAAACAGGCAAGCTTCTTGACTATCTTAATGATGTCAAACTGCAAACATACAAAGTTGAGGAACGAAAAGACGGCATCTATGTTGATGTCTAATCCCAGTACAACTTTTATGCCAACAATTTGCTATGGCTTTAGTGAATCAAGAAGTACTAGACGAAATTAAAAATCAGGATTATAGAAAAATTATCCAGTCAATAGAAGTTTTTCTTAAAAATAAAATTTTAGAAAGCAACGCCAATGGAGTAATCTTTGGACTAAGCGGAGGAATAGATTCTGTAGTTGTTGCATACTTGTGCTCAAATGTTTTTAAAAAAAATACACTTGCATTGATAATGCCTGATTCTAAAATTTCACCAAAAACTGAAACTCATGATGCGTTAAAGATTGCAGGGGATCTTGGTCTTGATTACAAACTACTTGACATTAATCCAATTCATGCTAGTTTTTCAAAATATCTAGAGCCTAACGAA
>JAUYOQ010000171.1 GCA_030697975.1 Nitrosopumilaceae archaeon
AAAGTATCAGCGAGTCGGCATTTGTATTATCAATTATTTTCTCAAGCTCAGATATTGTCTCATTAATTGAAGTGTTTTTCCCAACAAAGATGTCATTTGCAGCCAAACTGCTCTCAAAGCCAATATGCAGGTCTGTTACTACAAGAAAACGACTTTTACCTTCAACAACAAGCGCAGGATGTGATGGCACTAATTTTGTTTGAACCATCAAAAATATACTAGTCGTTTTAAATTAAATCCTTGTGAGTGACGAAAAAATTGATTCTGTAATATCTGAGAACCGTGTCAAGCTACATGTCTTTGAGCCAAGCCAAAGAAAAATCTGGACTGTAGTTGGAAAAGAAAAAGAGTACTGGCTTGATCCAGACTCTGATTATTGCACATGTGCAAGCTATTATTTTGGAAAAATGGAAGGAAAAGGAGACTGTTATCATTTAAGGTCTGTAAGACAAGCTCAAAAAGAAAACAAAGCAGAGATAATAAAATTCTCAGATGACGAGTTTGTAGATTTTATAGCAAGCCTTGCCATGGATTTTTAATTACAATTTTACTGTAAAGAGATCATCTTTTGATACGCCCTTCCACAATCCAATTACTCCTTCAGGTACTACCTGATCAACTTTGGTAATTTTTTGTATTTTTATGTGATCTGGATTTGGGGGCATCCAAAGCATTGCCATATAATCTCCTACATTTCCTACCTTGTTTGGCACTGCAGAAATTATCTTGTCCTTTGAAAATCCATTTGCCACTAGTGCATCAGTTGATTTTTGCATCAAGTCAAATCTTCCATGGACAAAAAGATACACATCTTTTTGCTTGTCAATTTGTTCCATGGTTGCTAGTGTAAATCCAAACTAAATCAAGGTTTGGATTTCTATATAGATTCAAAATCTAGTTTTTTTAAGACGTTCAGAGTGTACATCTTTCAAGATAACATATTGTGCACTTTCATTAATCGTTATTTCAAATTTTTCGAAAAAATCTTTTCTTCCTAATATGACA
>JAUYOQ010000172.1 GCA_030697975.1 Nitrosopumilaceae archaeon
GCATAGTATAATGCCAAAAATGAAAGCAAGACTACGGTTGCAACAAGCAATACTCCATTAAACGAGTCTGCGAGGGTCTCTTTTGATACCTCCAATGCCTCCTCTGTTGCATCAATTCCCAAAAATAACAAAAGGCTAGCAGTTAGTGCCAAAAAGAAATGGTACTTGCTTTTGCTTATTCGCTTTATGAATGGAAGCCAGAGCAGTCCAATCATGACTGGAATTATTCCTACATAGGTGCCAATTATTGCAAAAAATCCTGCAAGCTCAAGGCTTGGCTGAAGGGAAGGTGCTGCTGCCTCTACCTCTTTTTCAAATCTAGTTCCATCATCTGTGGTAATGCCAATCAGATATGGCTCTGCAACATTCCATGAAAACGGGATTCGTACAACTGCATTTTCAAATCTCTCCAAGTGCTTGTCAGGCTCTATTGCAGCTGGCTGTATCCTGTCGTTTACATCTGCCATCACAACATCTACTGGAATACGGCCAGTATTTCGAATAGTTACAACTATTTCTGAATCCAAAAATTCGATTTTCTCAATTGTTATCTCTGGTAGTGAAACTCCAAGATCAATCAGGTCAGAGCCCGGCCCAAAAATGTATGCAATCAATGCAACAAGAAATGTAAACGGAACAATCCCGCTTGCTACAAGTTTTGCCTTTGATGTGTTTTTTACTTCCATGTTTTTCACTCCATCATCTCGTCAGAATCTTTTACCAAAAAGATTCCAACCCATCCCTTTTCGGAAAACTCCACCTTATGTGCATGGAAAAGATACTTTCCAGGATATTTGTATTCAAATTCCATTATACCTCGTTCTGTTTGTGATAATGTTATCATATCAGTAAATGTAGAAGGAACTGTATCTGTTCCTGTAGGATAATAATTGTAGAGGTTCCCATGCAGATGTAAATTGTTTATGGGATCAAATTCTACCATATTCACCACATATACTCTGATTAATTGGTTAGTTTTAATTTGAATTGGATGATGTTGATAATAAAATGGAATTGTGTTTGCAGCGTAAAAATTATTTTCGGTATCAAAGTCAGTATCAAATCCATTTAGAACCATAACCATCTCATCAGCTGGTGGTCTTCCCTCTTTAGGATCTACTATGTATACGCCATATAGGCCATGTGAGATGTGTTCCTCAAGTGGCATCATATGACA
>JAUYOQ010000111.1 GCA_030697975.1 Nitrosopumilaceae archaeon
TCAATGCAGACGATGTGATTGAATCTCTTGAAAAGCGAATATTTGAGGAGGCAAAAAAACGAAACGCGGATCTTGATAGCAAAACACTTTCAAAAATAGCTACAGATGTTGCAGTTGGAACACTTCGCTATGAAATGATAAAGCAAGATCTCGATAAAATAATTACATTTGATCTTAAAAAATCACTGAGCTTGGAAGGAGACACCTGCTCTTATCTACAGTACTCTTATGCAAGGGCGTCTCGGATTTTAGAAAAGGCAGGCTTTGAGCCAAAGTTTGATTCTTTATTTGAATCACTCAGCACTGATCATGAAATCAATCTTTTGAAAATGATTGCAAAATTTGATATTTGCATAAATGATGCTGCAAACAACTTATCGCCCAAAGTAATTGCAAGGTTCTGTTATGATCTTGCTGTTTCCTTTAATTCATTTTATGAACATGTTCCTGTACTAGACAATGAAAACAAGGAGCTTGTAAATCAGAGACTATGTCTTGTCTACTGTTTCAAGTCTACACTTGAGAAATCACTTGAGCTTTTAGGAATTGCAACCCCACAACGAATGTAACTATTTTTGGCATCGATGAAATTGCGTAAAGAGGGCGTCGTCGTAAAACTTTCCTTTTCCCGTAAAATTCTCATAGTATATTTCACGACCACAGAATTTGCATCTTTTGCTGAAGGACATATTTGACACCCTTACAATAAAATATGTAGTCTTGCAAGATAAACCACATCTTTGAAAATTCTACCAATTGTTTAATTTGATCGGAAATAATAAAAATTTTTAAATCATTATCAGAACCTTGACTAGCTTTAACCCTTATAATCGAGTCTGGCTCATCGAAGACATGTCAATTAAAGAAATCTCAACAAAACTTACATCTGAAGAGCTTGACCAATTTTTAGAAATATGCAAAAACAGGAATTGTACGCCATCTGATTTGATAAAAAAACTGGTTTTAAGCTTAATTGAGACAAGTGAAAAAAAGCAAGCTACTGAATCATCTCAGAGCCAGGCAACGCCAGAGACTGCAAAAATAGAGCAGCAAACAAGCCTTGATGAATCAACAACAATTGAAACTATAAAAAAAATTGAAAACGATGAAGCAAGTGAAGAAGAACTCCAGGAGCTATATGTCAAACTGGGAGAAAAGCTAGAAAAAAATAGTTTGACAAAACCAGAAGAAGCATTATTTCGCAAGGTCCACCAAAAGCTGCGTGATATGCTGCTAAAGCACGTGGCACAGACAAAGACACTCAACGTCGAAGAAAGATTCCAATACTTTTAGAATTATAACAAAAAATATACCCTAATTTCTTGAGAAAGTAGTGAAATTGCAGATTGGCCAAGATTAAACAAAACAGCTATGTATTGTTCTTTTATGATGATTCAAAAAAGTGGCTTGCAAGGATCTCAAAAAACCAGCAGTTCCACACACACATTGGAATAATAAAACACTCTGACGCAATAGGCCAAGAGTACGGCTCTAGGCTAACAACTAACAAGGGAAAATACATCTATCTCATGGAGCCGACAATTTACGACTTTATCATGAGGATTCAACATGGAACACAGATAGTCTATCCAAAGGATCTTGGCTACATTGCAGCAAGGGCAGGCCTGCAAAGCGGGCAAAAGGTAATTGAGATTGGGACAGGCAGCGGCTCGATGACAACATTTCTTGCAAGCATTGTAAAGCCACGTGGCCATGTCTACACATTTGATGTGGAAGAAAAATTTATGGAAATTGCCAAAAAAAATATTGACAAAGCCGGCATGTCAAAGCATGTGACAATGAAAAAACTTGACATAAAAAATGTAAAAAAAGTTCCACACACAGATGCAGACCTTGTAGTTGTTGACCTAGGTGACCCCTGGTCTGTTGTCCCACAGGCAAGAAAGATGCTAAAGGGCAGTGGAAGATTTATCGCGGTTTGTCCTACAATGAACCAGCTTGAAAATCTGGTCTCTGAACTAGTAAGAAACGAGTTTTCTGATATAGAATGCACAGAACACATCTTGCGTACTATTGAGGCAAGGGAGGGAAAAACAAGACACTCTTTTCATGGAATAGGTCATACTGCATACTTGGCCTTTGCAAGAAAGGTGTTCTTTTCAAAAAGAAAAGGCAAGAACAAGAACGTTTATTCATCAAAACAGGTAGCGTCTTCTGTTGGCAGCACAAAATCTACAGGCTAGCATCGTAAGAAAGTTCATTCCGGCAAGAAAGCTAACCTCGAGAAAAGGCGACAACGGCAAGGTGCTAGTTGTTGGGGGAAGCTACATCTATCATGGTGCTCCAATTCTTTCATCAATTGCAGCATTAAGAACAGGTGCAGACCTAGTCTACACATGTGTGCCAAAGGTCAATGCCCAGGCAACTCGTGCAATATCTCCAAACCTAATTGTAATTCCGCTTGTTGATTCAAAGCTTACACGTGGCGCAGTAAACAAGTTGTTAGGACAGATTCCAAACGATCTTGATTCTGCCACAATAGGGATGGGCCTTGCAATAGCAGACAAGGAGGCACTAAACCTGCTAGTAAAATCGCTGCTTGACAGAGATGTTAGGCTCTCACTTGATGCAAGCGCACTTGTAAACTATATTCTGCCGCTGATTCAAAACAAAAATGTTGTAGTGACCCCACATGCTGGCGAGTTTAAAAGAATGTTTGGAGACGCGTTGCCAGAGTCAAAAAAAGATAGAGTCGCAATTGTAGAAAAGCATGCAAGGGAAAACTCTGTAACTATACTTTTGAAGGGTGCAACAGACATTATCTCGGATGGAAAAAAGACATTTCTTAACACAAAACTGACTCCGGCAATGACAGTTGGCGGAACAGGCGACGTGCTGTCAGGAATTGTAGCAAGCATGCTTGCAAGAAACAGAAATCCATTAGAGTCATCAGCTGCTGCGTCATTTGTCAATGGCATGGCAGCAAAAGTTGTTCAGAGAAAGGTTGGCCTTCACATGGTGGCATCAGATCTTTTTGATGCAATCCCAATTGCGCTAAAACCATTTGACAAGATCAAACAATGAATGAAATTCTAAAACAGGTTGACAAAAACTTTTCATCTCTTATTTCTGATCTGCAGTCACTGATACGCCAGCCAAGCGTTTCAGCAAAAAATGAGGGGATACAGGAATGTGCAAAACTTACATCAAAAATAATGAAAAAGGCAGGAATTTCCTCCCAAATATTATCGCTTAAAGGAGTAGCACCTGTTGTCTTTGGTAAGGTAAAATCGAGAAAAAACCCAAACAAAACAATACTGTTTTACAATCATTATGATGTCCAGCCAGCAGAGCCATTCTCGCTGTGGGAAAATGATCCATTTGGCGGAAAAATCATAGGAAACAAAATTTTTGGCAGGGGGTCATCTGATGACAAGGGCGAGCTTGTCACAAGAATATTTGCAGTAAAGTCTTTTCTTGACGCGTTTGGCGATGTTCCATGTAATATCAAGTTTGTAATAGAAGGCGAAGAAGAAACAGGCAGCGCAAATATTGAAAAGTATCTAAGAAAATACAAAAAGAAATTTTCCTGTGATGGGGTGATCTGGGAGTTTGGATATGTTGATTCTAAAAACAGACCAATAATCGGGCTCGGCATGAAAGGCCTGCTCTATGTTGAGCTTTCTGCAAAGGAGGCAAAACGAGATGCACATTCTAGTCTTGCAGTGCTGATAAAAAATCCAGCTTGGCTACTAGTTGAGGCAATAAATACACTCAGAGACAATAATGGAAAAATTCTGATTAAAGACTGGTACAAGGAGGTGCAGCCATTTAGCAAGACTGACCTGAAAATAATAAGCTCAGAACCATTTGATGAAAATTCATTCAAGACTGAATATGGAATAAAGGATTTTGTTGGAGGCAAAAAGGGTCTTGATGCAAAAAAGGCACTTGTTGGTGCACCAACATGTAACATTGCAGGGTTTGTCTCAGGCTATACAGAGAGTGGTGCAAAAACCGTCGTTCCTGCAACTGCTGTTGCAAAAATTGATTTTCGACTAGTGCCAAGGATGGATCCTAAAAAGCAGATTGTAAGACTAAGAAATCATCTAATGCAAAAAGGATTTGGCGACATTAGAGTCAAGGTGTATCATGGCGAGGCTGCAGCAAGAACCAGTCCTAACGAGCCGCTGGTGTCTTTTGTAAAAAAAGCAGCAGACAAGGCGTTTGGAAAATCAATTATCAACGTTTCAAATGCAGGCACTGGCCCAATGCATTCATTTGTCAAGGTGCTGGGGGCACCGTGTGTTTCAGTTGGTGGCACCTACATGTTTGCAAGGATACATTCTCCAAATGAATTTGCAAGACTAGATTTGCTAAAAAAGACAACAAAGTGCATGTGTCTTGTAATTGATAACTTTGCAGGTTAATGCAAGAATCGCGGTAACTTTTTTACAATGTGAGCTATTGATACTCTGCCTGGGCCTGCAGCTATCATGCTCAAAGCTGAGGCCAATAGTAAAAGATCAATCTCAAATCCCCCTTGGCCTGTAAGATGGTCTGCCTTTTTTACATAAAATATAGCGCCCATCATCATCAAAGACAAAACAACGCCTCCGATTCTTGTCAGCACTCCAGCAATTAGCAAGATTCCGGGAACGGTTTCTGCAAGTGCAAGTATTACCTGCATCTCATGTGGAACTCCAATGTTTGTCAAAAAGTCCAAAAAGCCGGGATCAAACTTTGGCAGTCCGTGAACCAAAAAGATCACGCCAACAGCTACGCGCACACCCATGTGTGCAATGTCATGAAACTTGCTTTGATGGAATGTTGCCTCTGCCAACAGTCTACAAAAATTTTATGCTGTATAAATTTCTGAGCCAAAAAAGATGAGAAAGGACTTTATTTCGCCCTAAAATTAGTGGACATATGTCGTACATGTACATGCCTGGCGCAACTGCCGTGGGAATATCATTTGATGACGGCATAGTTCTTGCAAGCGAACGCAGGATCGCATATGGCAATTTCTTGGTAAGCAAATCAACAAAAAAGACCTTCCCCCTAACCCCAAACGTTGCCGCAGCGTGTGCAGGCCTTGTAGCAGACATGCAGCTATTGTCTTTGCAGATAAAGGCACTGGCAAAAATCAGAAAAATGGAGATAAAGCGAGATGTTCCTCCAAACTCTATTGCAAAAATGATGTCTAATTTGATGTACGAAAGGCGATTCTTTCCGCTACTCACCCAAGTTATTGTAGGAGGCCGAGTCGATAAACCCTCAATTTACACACTAGACCCGCTTGGTTCTGTCCTGCCAGATGAGTATGCAGCTGTTGGCACCGGTGCAGAAATGGCACTGGGTGTGCTTGATCAAAGCTACAAAGAAAAGCTTACAGAAAAGGAAGCAGTTGATCTTGCAATAAAGTCTATCCGCTCTGCAATAATGAGGGACTCTTTTAGCGGCGACGGAATTGACATTCTTGTCATAAACAAGCAAGGAACCAAGGAATTTACAGAAAAAAACTAGTCTCTAATTTCTTTTTTGGCTTCCCAGTATTTGTCTGAGATGTAATGTAAATTTTTTACAACCTCGCCTTTTGCAAATGATTCCATCTCGGCACTTGATACAAGTGATTTTCCTACTGCAAGAAATTTCTGTTTTGACTCTTCTTTGACGCAAACTATCTGGTCTTTTTCAAAGTCGGTATATTTTCTGATGCCGGGCCTCATCACGTTTGCTCCATTGCAGACAAACTTGACTGCACCCATATCTACAATCACGTGTGGAAACTTTTCAAGGACTTCGGTATTTGATAAAAACGGCAAATATTCGCACTCTCTTTTTAAAATAGTAATGCCGTTTCCTGTAATTATCTCAGCATTGTCTGGCAAATAATGACAATTTAGATTTTTTATTTTTGGAATATCAATTTTCCATTTTGATGAAATCTCATCCAATATTGCAGCTGTTTCGCTTTTTGAAATTAAGTGAGAAGCGACTGTCTTTTCCTTATTCATTTTTCATTTATGCAATTAGGAATCAATGCTTCCGCCCTGGCCATATAGGACTGGCATGGTATATGATGCTGTTATGTGTTTGATGATTCTGATCTTCCTTACGACCTTGTCTATTCCATCCGGCTCACTTGATGCTACCTTGACAATAATGTCGTATCTTCCCATAATGCCGTTGACTTCATCTACTTCAGGCATTCTTTTTAATTCTGAGATGGTTTCTTTTTCCAGTCCAGGTACGCAGTTTAACAGTATGTAAGCTTGCATATTCTCAGGCGCTCAATTTACCTACAAATAGTTACCTGCGCCGTTTCTTGAAATCTCTTGTCTTATGTCAAGAAGGTCGCGCAGAATTGAGCTTGCAGTTTCAACGCCTCCTGCACCACGACCTATTATTGTCTGTGTGCCAGAGTGTTCAGAGGTAAAAGAGATTGCGTTTAGTGTTCCATTTACACACAAGGGGTCATCACGTGAAACCTCTTTTGGTGCTACAATCAGCTCTTTGTTGCAGGATGCAATCAGCTTTATTGCAGAGTTTTTCTTTTCTGCCTTTTTGATATCACTAGATGATACATTGCGGATTCCAGTTCGCTTAATGTCTGGCAGGGTAACTCGCATGCCCATTATCCAGTTTGCAAGTATGACTAGTTTTGCTGCAGCATCAAGGCCGTCCACGTCAAGTGACTCGTCTGCCTCAACATATCCTCTTTTTTTAGCATCTGACAGGGCTGACTTGAAGGACATGCCATTTGCCATGTTTGTCAGGATATAGTTTGTCGTTCCATTTAGTATGCCCTGAAATGATAGCACCCTTTCTCCCCTTAAACTATTTTTGGCATAGTTGAGAATTGGTGTTCCTCCGCCAACAGTACCACTAAATCGCAGTAGCACTTGATTATACTCTGCAAGCTCCATAAGTGAAGGAAATGCAAGTGCAAGCGGTCCTTTGTTAACTGAAATAACATGCAGTCCTTTTTTTAGTGCACTTGTAATGTGCGTCATGCCAGGTTCTGCATCTTTGTAGTTGCTTACAGTTGATTCAACTAAAACATCGGCATCAAGATCATCTATCAAGTCAAGGCCAGAAAGGTTGCCGTTTTTGACTGCATATTTTTTTACGGTTCCAAACTTTTTCTTTACCTCTACTAGTCTGTTTAGCTCAAGGCCTGACGAGTCAACAGCAGAACCCTTGCTATCAAAGACTCCCACAATTTTTGGTTTTATCCCATATTGTGCATAGAGGTCTTCTGTTCTTGAATCAAGCAGCTTTGCAAGACTCTGGCCTACTACTCCAAATCCACATAGTATTATTCGCAATTTATCTCAGACTCTGCTAACATTTGGCCTGTTTTATTAATGATTTTTCTATAAACTAGTCGTCTTTTTTGTCAAGATCCAATGAAATTGAATTAATGCAAAAGCGCAAGTTGGTTGGAGCGGGACCGTCATCAAAAAGATGACCCAGGTGTGCACCACACTTGTTGCACATTACCTCTGTTCTAAGTGTGCCATAACTTGTATCTGTTTCATATTTCATGTTGTCATTTTTGAGTGGCTTCCAAAAACTTGGCCAGCCTGTACCTGAATTAAATTTAGTATCAGAGCTAAACAGCTCAGTTCCACAACAAACACATTTGTAGACTCCCTTGTCCTTGCACTCATAATATTTTCCTGAAAATGGTCTCTCGGTATCCTTTTTTCGACACACCATATACTGTTCAGGCGTCAGTGTATTTTGCCATTCTTCATCTGTCTTTGAATTCTTTTTACTCATAATTTTTTATCACACAATCCAGTATATCATTTTTTGTCCAGTTTTTTCCTTTTCTCTTCTGTTCTTTTCTCTGACTCAAATCGCTCCAAGTCATATTTTTTCAAATCAACAAACTTGAAAATTTTACTTAAGACAGGATGAACCTTGTTTATTTCCTTGTACATTGATTGGGCAACCATTCTGTAATCAATGTGGCCCTGTGGAACTGTCCTCAGCTCAATTAGATGACATGCCTCGCGCAAATTAAGATGAATAAAGTATGGATAGTTGTATGCAAAGTTTACAACATATTGGGCTTGTTCTGGAAATTTTTTCCTTATTGCGTCAAAAACCTCTTTTGCCTTGTACATACAGTCCTTAAACTCTTTATCAATTCCAAGTGTTGCAATCTCTTTTGGAACTGCAAAGCCATGGTCTGTTGTCAGTAGCTGTCGCTCAATAGTAAGCACTCGATGTCTGTGAAAGTCACGAAACATTCCAAAGTTTGTCACAAGATCAAAAGTGTATTCAGACATCTCAAATGCCCGTGGTGGCCTGTGCCGTCTGTTTTTTCGAATATCTGCAAATGACGAGATGATTTTGCCTTTTTCCTTTGACTCCAATTTTTTTACATTTGCAAGTATTTTGTAGTATGGAGTGCCGGGGGCTTGCTCGTATATTGCAGCAGCAACTATCTTATTCAATGCATCTTTCTCAGGATCATGGTCAACTAGCCTCACAAGTGTGCCATCCACTCTATCTCTTGACGCATATTTTTTAGCAAGATTTGAGGCTGTTTTTTGAACCGCCTTAAAGTAACTTTGCAGTTCCCTGCCGTACTTGTCATCTGAGCGTCGAACAAATGACTTGATAGTAGAGTCAAGTTCGTCCTTAATCTGCCTAGCAAGGACTTGTTCCTCCTTTAGGCTTGAGCTAAACAGGATTGAAAGCAGGTATTCAAAGGCGCGCCCATTTCCTGTAATGCCTACATTAGTTAGAGTCGATGCAGGCAAAATGCTTCGTAGTACATCAAGTGCCTTTTCTTTTGTTGATACCTTGTAAATTGTATTTGCAGATTTTATTTCGTCTTCGCTTTTTAGTTTTGAAAAAGGTTTTTCATTTCCATCAGAATCTTTGAATGTGTATTTGTCGATTGGAAATTTTTCTCTTACATAATTTATCATTGGCTCAATGTTTTTTGAATAAACATCAAAGTCAAGGTTGCATGATTCCAAATACATGTCTGCATATTTTGATTCCATGATTGCAGGTTCTTTGTAAAACTTGTAGCTTCCACCTACCTTCTTGTCCCATGCAACATATCGCGAAGACTTTTCAAGATATGACAGCCCGATTCGGCGGTCCTCGATTTTTTTTACAGCAATGTTTGATAATCCTTCTATTGCAATTTGCGCGCCGCCAAGCTCTGCTACAGAATCATCCCCATACTCCAAGAGAACGCGGTTGTAGAACTCTTCTCCGCGGTTTTTGTTTGATAAAAACTCGTCAAGAAAAACTCGGCGCATGCTCTTGTCAGTCCTGCTATACCTTGACATCA
>JAUYOQ010000184.1 GCA_030697975.1 Nitrosopumilaceae archaeon
TTTTCAACTGCCATTTGAACATTTTTTACATCTTTTTCAAATTCAAATTCAGGTGAATGAATACCAATTATTAACAATCCATCATCTGCATATTTTTCATTCCATGCTGTGATGTATGGAAGAGTTCGTATGCAGTTAATGCAGCTATATGTCCAAATGTCATATAACACCACCTTTCCTTGAATTTCTTTTTCTAATTCTTCTGGCGTTGTATTGATATAGTCAGCTATGCCTACAATCTTTGGTGCCTTTTTGAAACCACTTTTGTCAACTGTTTGTTTCTGTAAATTATCATTTGGTATCTGTTGTGGTGATTGTGAAGTCTCAATTATTGAAAACGCAAAACTTAGTGATCCTACAACAACAGAAATTATTATGCCTAAAATAATCGCTGTTTTTATTTCATTTTTCATATGATCATCCTAGTAACAATAACTCATTCAATAATGGAAAATTTGCAATGTATGCAAGTTGATTTGTAAAAACTAGTATGCCAAGAACTATGATAAATGAGCCTAGAATTAGCGAATAGTACTTTAGATGTTTATTCATTGCATGAATTATTTTAGTTGCTTTAGAAAAGAATACTCCAATCAAAATAAAGGGTATTCCAAGTCCTAAAGAGTAAGCAAGTAAGAGATTAAATGACATTGCCGGAGTAGTGGCAGCCAACGTTAGAATTGTGCCAAGTATTGGTCCTACACATGGTGTCCAACCCGCAGCAAAAGCTAATCCAAACAGAAAGGAAAGAGGATAACTTGATTTTGTTTTTTTAGGAAAGAATCTTTTTTCAACGTTTAACGATGTAAATTTTGTTGAAAGTAAAAGAAATCCCCCAAATCCAATTATAATTATACCGCCAATTTGATTCAGTGTAGTTACTAGCTCTGTAGCGGAATTAGATAAAACACTGTTGATTAGTACTCCTATAGTAGAAAAAACAACTGAAAAACCTAAAACAAAAAATACTGTGTTTAAAATGATGTTTGTTCTGTTTATTGAAAGCGCTGTATTGCCTTTTTGATTAAGTTCAGTGATGGCTGTCCCTGAAATATATGCAAGAAATGCTGGAATCATAGGTAAAATACACGGGGCAACAAAGGAGCCCAAACCAGCCAGT
>JAUYOQ010000224.1 GCA_030697975.1 Nitrosopumilaceae archaeon
GTGAGTTGTGACATCTGTTATCTCAATCTGCTCTTTTTGTCCAATTTTTAGTGGCCTTTCTACAAAAACGGATTTGTAGGCAAAGTTTCTGCCTTTAATGTGACCGTCTGACATTTCATCAAACAATACCTCGCCTTTCCATCCAAGCCACCTTTTGTTGTTTTCAAGCGAGATTTTATTAGTTAAATCAAAGATTATCTTGCTTCTGCGTTTGATTTCGACTACGTCTATTTGGTCTAGTTTTGCTGCTTGAGTTCCTGGCCTTTGGCTATACTTTGAAATATTGACAATGTCAGGTCTTGTATCCTTTAACAAATTTACAGTCTCTTCAAAGTCTTGTTTGGTTTCTGTTGGAAAACCAACTATAATATCTGTAGAAATTGTAAATTCTGGAAACTTGCCTCTGAACCTTTTTACAATCTCTCTAAAGGTTTCAGTCGTATGGCCACGCTTCATGTCATTTAGTACCTTGTTGCTCCCAGACTGTACAGGCACATGAAGAAATTTGAAGACTCTGTCATTTTCAAACGATTTGAGTAGCCCCTCTCTAATGTGCGGCATATACATTGGGTTCATCATGCCAATTCTTATCATAAAGTCCTCTGGAACTTCGGCTACATTATCAACAAGTGCTGGAAGATCAGTACCGATGTCTAGTCCGTAACATCCATTGTCAGTTGATGTAAGCCATACCTCTTTGCAGCCTTCATCTATCTCATTTTTTACCTGTCTTACAATGTCGCCTATTCTGTAGCTTGTCAAGTCTCCTTTTGATAGCTTTGTTTGGCAGAACGTACATTCACTCATACAACCGCTTGCAATCTCTACAACTCCAATAGCTGGATTCAAGCGCACCTTTGGCAATCCGACTTTGGATAGATCTGTATCGTCTAGCTCTACTTTCCTATGCCCATTTAGCGTCGAGCTTATGACATCAAGTGTCTTTCCAAGAGAATTTGGGCCCATGAGGCTTGCTTTACTTGAGAATCTTTCTACCGTTTCTTTTTCTGCCTTTGGAAAGCAGCCTGCTACGACAAGTGGTTTTGTTCCTAGTCTTTTTATTCGGTGAATCATCTTGTGTGCAGTAGCATCCTTTACAGAGCAGGTCACAATCAGGTTCAGGTCTGATTCTTTAGAGTTATTTGCCAAAGTGTGGCCTCCGTTAACCAAGAGGCC
>JAUYOQ010000239.1 GCA_030697975.1 Nitrosopumilaceae archaeon
AAGGAATTCCAAAATTTGCCAAAAAACTTAAAGAACTAATGAAAGAAAAACAAAAAACAAAAAAAGAAAGAGAGAAACAACGTTTGGAATTTGAGTTAAGAGACATTATTTTAAATAACATAAAAGAAAAAATTGATTTCATGTCAGATAACAAAACCTATGGTAAATACCTAAAACTTGTACAAGCAAAGGAAATAACTCCAATTGATGCTGCTGACAAAATTTCGAAATTAATTATAAGGTGACAAAATGGTGGTAAAAAAATCTGAAAGGGAGAAAGAATTTTTTACTGATTCTAAAATTCCAATAAAACAAACATATTATAATTCAACATCAAAACGCGAAGAACCAGGCAAGTATCCATTTACTAGAGGAATTCACGAAAACATGTATCGTGAAAGGCTTTGGACAATGCGACAGTATTCTGGCTTTGGCGATGCAGTTCATACAAACAAACGATTCAAGTTTATGCTAGAAAATGGGCAAACAGGACTAAGCATGGCTTTTGATCTTCCAACACAAATAGGTCATGACCCAGACGCCCAAGTATCTGAAGGCGAAGTTGGAAAAGTCGGAGTATCAATTGCGTCGTTAAAGGATATGATGACTGCATTTGATGGAATTCCACTTGGAAAGGTTAGTACATCAATGACAATAAACTCAACGGCTTCCACATTACTTTCATATTATATTGCTGTAGGCGAGTCACAAGGATTTACAAGTGTTCAGCTACGAGGAACAACACAAAATGACATTTTAAAAGAATACATTGCCCGCAACACCTACATTTATCCACCAAAACCTTCTATGCGATTAATTGGTGACATGATTCAATACTGTGCACAAAAAGTACCGCAATGGTATCCAATCTCGATTTCAGGTTATCATATGAGGGAGGCAGGTGCGACAGCAGTTCAAGAAATTGCCTTTACACTTGCAAATGCAATTGAATACATACAAACATGTCTTGATCGAGGCCTTAAAATTGATGATTTTGCTCCAAGACTTTCATTTTTCTTTTGCTGTACAATTGAATTTTTTGAAGAAGTTGCCAAGTTTAGGGTGGCCAGAAGAATCTATGCAAAAATACT
>JAUYOQ010000246.1 GCA_030697975.1 Nitrosopumilaceae archaeon
AAAAATTGCATTTTTTAGGAAAAACTACTTTTATCCAGATTTGCCAAAAAACTTTCAGATTACACAGCTAAACCTCTATGGCCCAACAAGTATTGGCCAAGAAGGAAAAATCAGCGTAGAAGGAAAAGAAATTCAAATACGAAGAATTCAGCTTGAAGAGGATCCTGGCAGACTAATTTATGAGGGAAGTTCTGAGCGAACACAAATCACACTTGTTGATTATAATCGTGCTGGAACCCCACTTGTTGAAATTGTAACAGCACCTGATTTTGAAAATCCAAAACAAGTTAGGCTATTTTTGAATATATTATCTGATTTGCTTGAAAACTTGGGAGTATCAGACCCGTCACTTGAAGGTGCGATGAGGGCAGATGCAAACGTCTCAATTGAAGGTGGCGCAAAAGTTGAAATCAAAAACATCAACTCGTTTTATGATTTAGAAAAGGCATTACATTTTGAACTTACTAGACAACAGAGTCTAGCTGAACGCAAAATTGAGATAATTCAAGAAACGCGACACTGGGATGATAAAAGAAAAATCACAGTATCTGCAAGAAGCAAAGAGGAAGAAGAAGACTATCGATATTTTCTTGAAGGAGACATACCATGGGTGGTAATTGACCCACAAGTTATTTCAAAATTAAAAAAAGGCATGCCAGAAAGCATAAGCTCAAAACGTGAGCGCTACATCAAAAACTTTGACATCACTTCACAAGTTGCAGATGTCTTGTCATCTGATAAATTCTATTCAGATTTGTTTGAACAAGCACATGATCAAAAAAATGCAAAAGAGATTGCCAATTTGATTACAACTGATTTGATGGGATTTGTGGATACGAAAGAAAAAAGAAAAGAATCAAAGCTAACTGCAAAACATCTTGCAGATTTGGCAAATTCGATAATTGAAAACAAAATTACACGAAATTCTTCAAAAAACGTGCTCCAAACCATAGTAAAAAGTGGCAAATCCGTATCACAGCTAATTTCTGAGCTTGACTTGGGCCATGTTTCAGATGAGGCAGAATTATCTAAAATAATAGATGAGGTACTAAAAGATGAAAGCAAGGCAGTAGAAGAGGCAAAACAAAAACCAGAAACAATCAACTATTTGGTTGGAAAGGTAATGAAAAAAACAAAAGGAAAGGCAGATGCCACTCTTACTCTTAATTTATTAAAAAAGAAAATATCATAAAATAATTGTAGATGTTGTAAGATTTGTAATTGAATCTATTTTGAAAGTTTTTTTATTTCATGTACAACCATAGGAATGAACGCACCTACGTCTGAGACAATACCTAGTGCCTGCCAAGTGCCTCTATCCATGAGTTTTGTAACTGTAGGTTGATTTATGTCAACAACTATTACCTTAACATCTGCAGGTAGCATGTTTCCAGTGGCAATTGAGTGAAGCATCGTAGATACCATGATCACCATGCTTGCGCCTTTTAGGGCCTCTTTGTATTTTTGCTGTGCAATGGAAACATCTGTAATGACATCAGGTAATGGTCCATCATCTCGAATAGAGCCAGCTAGAACAAAAGGCACCTTGTTTTTTACACACTCGTACATGATCCCTTTTGTCAGTTTCCTGCTCTTTACCATGTTTTCAATAGAGCCTGCTTTGAAAACAGAGTTTATTGCCTGCATGTGATTTCGATGTCCCCTTATAGCTAGTGTGCCATCATGTACATTCATTCCAAGCGATGTCCCAAGTGTAGAGTATTCTATATCATGTACAGCAAGAGCATTTCCTGCAAGCAGGACATTTATGTAACCTAAGTGAATAAGCTGAGCTACAGCATCTGCTGCACCAGTATGTACAATGGCTGGGCCTCCAACTAGAATGATTTTTCCACCCTGTTTTCTTGTCTTGTAAATGTCTTCAGCTACTTTTCTTGCAATGTGTTGAGTAGGACGCTCACTTGAGCTACTACTTCCCATGAATTGAAATACATTCATTCCTTCTCTTGGTCTTGCAGGTGGCAAGATACGAATTCCTTCTTCTCCTACTACGATTTTGTCTCCTTTTCTAACATTTCGTATTGGTACGCATTCGGCTTTATTTGATCTGACTACAATACACTTGTCCATCATCATATTATCAACATTAATCCAACGTCCTTTGGAGAAAATTTGTGTGTGGTTATTTGTTGTACTGTAGAAGTCTTCTGGCATCACCATGTCTTTTGTGGCAGCACTCAAGATGACCTCTTTTTGTATTTTAGCAGTAGCGCCTTCCCTGTAAACTAGCTCAAGGATGTCTTCTAGATGTTTTTTTGACTTGCCTTGAATGCGTAGCTTTGCATAACTTGCATCTTTTTTTCTTCTGCCTATTCTAATTTTTAGTACTTCAAACTCGCCGCCAAGATCCATGATGCCATCAAAAATCTTTGTTAGTATCAAGGAGTCAATTAGGTGTCCTCGTACCTCTACTTCTTGAACAAATTTACTCATATGTTAGATATAGAATAATGTGTTAACTTAAAAATTGCGAATTGGTTTGAGCGTGTTTTTATTAACACAGATTATGAAATTTATCTAGCTATTCTTGTCTATCAATTTGATTCATCTCAATCCATTCTGGTTTTAGCGCACACTCCTTACAGATATGATAAATGTGTTCGTCGTTTAGAAATCGTCTTACTATGATCTTTGGGTTGTCATCTAGACACTGTCTATGTGTTTCTTCAGAATTCACTAGACGGATTTAGTGTTACAGTATTTATGAAATTATGTAGGTTTTATATTCACACAGGAAGAGATACATTGCCTTTGTATTGAGGAACGTTTTCTGCTTCCAGCATTTTTACAGTCTCATCTTTTTGTTCCTTGCTTAGTCCTTGAACAAGTGCTTTTGATATGCCGTTTTTATCACACAGAACAAGAAGGTATCCACTAGTATCTGTTAATACGAATCCAGATGATTCATCAACAATGGCATAGAGGTTTTCTTCTCCAACAGGCTCCCAAACATTTGTTTTGTTATCCCGAAGTGCCAATGCGGGCATGGCCTTGCCATTTGTAAATTTATTTAACAAATCTCTTGCCGTCTGCACTCTTTTTTGGCCTATCTTCAAGGCAGCAAAATATTGCATAATGAATAATTGATAAAATTAATTATTAAAATGTATGAAAGCTGCCAGTCTGATTAAACTTCGAGTTTTTTTAGCAGTTTGGTGACAATTTTGGCGTTTTCTGTTCGTTCATGCATGATTTCATCTAGTCGTTTTTTGTTAATTGATCTTTTTTTGTTCTCAATTATTTGAAAATATTCTTCATCCAAGTCATTATTTGCCTGGAGTCTTTTTATAACTTCAAATAATATTCCTATGACTTCGTTTTGTGCTGCGATTAGCTCGTCTTTGCTTGTCTCAGACATTTGTATTTGTTAGATTAATCGTATTTCTTATAATTTTGTTTAAAATCTTACGCAAATATTCATTTTTGATTTCTTTGTCTGCAGTTTTTAAAAATTTCCCAAGCTTGTCTTTATCATATCCTTCTTCAAGATATTTTCTTGCTTGAAATGCCATCTCAAGTCTGTCTATATCATGTACAAGCTGAGCTTCTTTTGTTTTTGTTTCTTGATATTCATTCCATATCTTTTCATATTTTTTAGCTAGAGTCAATGGAAGACTGGACAAAACTTCTTTCATTGCGTTGTTTTCAAGCTTTCTTTTTTGTTTTAGCGATATCTCATCAGGAGTATAATCCCCAACAAGTGATTCAGCAAGATCATGAATCAAAGACATTGTTGCTACCTTTTGCACGTCTAATGCGTGAAGTTCGGCAAGAACAACTGACATCAAAGTCATAGAATAAGTATGGTCAGCCACCGATTCTGGCTCTTTAATGCCGACCTTTTTAGTCCAGCCTTTTCTATGAATGCTCTTTAAACCAATAACCTGATCAAAAAAATCTTCTAGCAACGCTAGAATTTCCTCGTATCTCCCTCTAATAATCCTGAGCCATGATGGATTCTGTCTATGTGTCTTGATAGTTCTTCCTTGCTGCTAAATTTAGAATCTCAGTAAGTACATATTGATTCCGTCAGGTGGCTAGTAATTATCATAGAGTATTAAAGCGTTCGAACAAGATAAAAAACAGAAAAGCCCAGATTGAATAATGAAGATTTATACAAAAACAGGTGACGATGGAACAACTGGTTTACAGGGAGGAAGTAGAATTTCAAAATCAAATCCTCGCATTATTGCATATGGGGCAGTTGATGAAATCAATTCTTCATTAGGGATTGTTATTTCAAATACTTTGGATAATGACATAAGCGAGTTGCTAACAAAAATACAAAATGATCTATTTGTAGCAGGTTCTGATTTATCAAACCCCGATATTGTCACGTCTAAAAATCGAATTACATCTAAAATGGTTGAATATTTAGAAAGTAAAATTGATCAATTTGAAAAAGAACTCACTCCAATTACGAAATTCATTCTTCCAGGAGGTCACCCTATTGCTTCTCAAGTTCATTTTGCAAGGACAGTTACACGAAGAGCAGAAACTATGGTTATTGCATTATCAGAGAAAGAAAACGTAAATGCTGAATGTAAAAAGTATCTGAATAGATTATCGGATTTACTATTTGTTTTAGCTAGAGTAATTAACAAAAGAAATGGAATAACAGATGTTTTTTGGAAACAGTAAAAGACACACTTTAATTGCTCAGCTATAAGACCATTCGATGTGCCAGGGTAGCTCAGCCCGGGAGAGCACTCGGCTGAAGACCGAGCTGTCGTGCGTTCAAATCCCACCCCTGGCACCATACTTAAATTTAAATACTTGAGCAACTTCTCATCAAGGACAGCCATATGTCGAGGAAAAAATCAGTCGAAAAGAAAACAAAATTAAAAAAACAAACATCTGAAAAAAAATCAACAAAATCAAAAGACAAGGCTGCAAAACAGTCAAAATCAAAAGCAAAAAAAACAAAGCGCGATGAATCTGCAAGCGACGATGCAGGCATAGTGGTTATAGAAGATGACTTGACAATTGACAAAGAAGCAGAAAACGAAGAAAGAAGGGCATATCTAGAAGAAGCAAGGTCTCAAGAAGCGTTTGATTAAATTTGAATTAAAATCATCTAGTTATAAAGTTCTATACACTAAATCTTTATCAGTTGTAACTTGTTATAATTAGTATTGCGGGCATTATGCTTAATTGCTGTAAAACCAGGCACTGTAGATAGGGTTTTACAGGCAGTAAAAAAGAAACGAAAGGTTGTACGCGAAGTCATGATTGTAACTGGTAGATCAGACATCAGTGTAGTGCTTCAAGGAACCATTGATGAAATAAACAACATGGTAATTGAATTCAAAAAAATAAAAGAAATAGTAAATACTGAGACATTGATTGAAGTTGAGGTAAATCTGGGATGGTAAAAGCAGTAGTTTTGGTAAAGTCTCCAAAAAAATTAATTGCTGCAAGACTAAGAAAGGTAAACGCAATTTATGATTCATTTCCAGTAAGTGGTCAGTTTGACGCTGTTGCTTTGATTAAGGTAAAAGATCTTTCTGAGATAAAGGATGTAACAACTGAGATTCAGCTGATTAAAGGTGTAGAGCGAACTGAAACTATGGTTGAAGTTCAGTAACAAAAAGGATTTAATGAGTAAACAGCTAGGTTTGATATGAACATAAAACGTGTTGGAAATGTAATTTTGGCTGTTAAAGATTTGGATAAATCTATAAAATTCTATAACGAAATAATCGGCCTTCCTATAAAACAACAAAGAAGGGCATGGGTAGATCTTGGCTCAAAGGGTGCACTGCTGAGTCTTCATCCAGCTTCACTTACTGCTACTCATTTTGGCACCTCGATTGAAAACGGTATAGCAATTGGGTTTATTGTTGGCGATGTAAAATCAGCTGTTGAAGAATTAAGATCAAAGGGAGTCAAAATATACAGAGATGTTGTTGATAGAGAGGCAGGAAAAAACGCAATTATTTTAGATCCTGATGATTACATGATATCATTATTTGAGCCAGATTTCAAAGATAAAGACCAACAAACCGGCGGATATCAAGGATTTACTCCTGTTTAAAGAATTTTTTTAATTTTTGAAATTATTTCGCTAATTGTTTTAACATTAATATCAATTGTAATGTAAAATGTCGCATTACGATTTGGAATTATAATTAAAATTACTTTTTTGTGTTTTAATAGAGCATAATCCAAATCCCCTAATACTGTAGCTTGAGAATTACGCAGCGTTATGAGATTAGAAACTATGAAAAATTCGTTTTTTGCGTCTTCTGACTTTAAAAGAGGTTTTATTCCAGGTCGAATTATTCCAGTAAGCGTTCTGCCATATTCATTAATCGCCCCAACATATCGAATCGACTTTGAAATGTTCAAAATTTGTTGACATTTTTTTCTGTAATCTCGGATTGATTCCTTCCATTTTTGTTCAGGAGTTTTTGCCATTAATAGAAATTTGATGCCAAACTAATAAAGGTACATACAGTTAGAAATTGCAAACAGTTTATTGTAGTTACTCGCTGTTAATAGAAATAGATTCTTGAATTCTAAATCTTTTTGTTTTGATTCCCATTAGATGACGATTTCTCTAGCTGTTGTTTTAATTCCAAATTTTCTTTTCGCAATTTTTCATTTTCTGTTTGTAGCAAGGCAGGGGAGTTTAGTCTAGAAAACAATGGATGTCCAGGTGGAATTAAGGAAGTATTTACCCCAATTAATCCTGACGCAAATTTTTTATACATTTGCTGAAAATCATTTAGTTTTGCATTAATTGATGATGTGTCCTTTAGCAATTTTTCATGCAAGTGATTTGGTTTTATCAGTCCTGACGTTGTAAAAGACAATCCTGATGGAAATCTGATAAATGGAGATGTACCAGTGAGCGAATTTGGCAGCATTCCATATAGCTCCATCATGCGTTGTGCATCAAAGTAATCCATGTTTTATTTTCTTTTTGAGGGTTATTTTTGCTTTGGCACGCCAGAGTTGATATAGACAGGTGTAAAGTTTGACTCAGTTCTTATCAAATTGAGCTGATCGCAGACACTTATAGCGATCAGAGATCGCTTCTATAAAAATGGCAAAAAAGGAATTAAAGCGATGCATAAAATGCAAAAAAAACATAGAACGTTTAGAATTGCATAAAATTGTCATGTATGTAATACGAGAAAAGCTAACAGATCATCACTATGAACATGTCGAATGTCCTGATAGGTTTACAACTTAGCCAATATATGCAAAGACAGGGTACAGCTGTCCGGTCTCTCGATCTTGATATTTCCATTTGTGTTTGCTCCAAACAACTTTCTCAAATGATTTTTGAATTGTAGGATGTAATCTTGTATAAACATCCTCGCCTATTAGAATTTGATTTGGTTTTGCCATGCTTTGTATCTTGGCAGCAATATTCATGGCAGGTCCAAGAACATCAACATG
>JAUYOQ010000276.1 GCA_030697975.1 Nitrosopumilaceae archaeon
CTTGACAAATACAGCTTTAGTGTTCCATCAGTTTCAGTATCTGCAAGTGTTATAGTTAGAGTACTAGTTGTACTATCTCCTACTATATCGGCCACTTTGCCTCCTTCTATTTCATATCTTGCCAGCATATCAGAGCCAACATAATCAAGCACCTTTACTTGAACTCGGTATATCTTATTGGCACTAGTGCCAGAATATGCAACAATGATATACGCTCCTTCTTTTTTCCATAATTCGCCGCTTGGTTTGAAATTCGCTACAAAGTCACCATTATCGTCTGATGTGACTTGCTCAATAGATACTATGGTGCCTAATGGACTGATAACCCTCAGAGTAACAGGAGTTCCACCTATTGCATTTGAATGTCCAAAAACATGAATGGTAGAACCTTTATCATAAATTGGAGAATCAGTCCAAATTACTAACGATGCTAGTTTCATGTAATTGTCTAGGGTTTGTTGATCAGGAATTTCTTCACAGGTAATACATGACTGCTCATTAAAAACCGCTTGACCAAAAACAGTCTGTGGTATAATTGAAAATACAGAAAATATCGCAATTGCAGCAAGTATATTTTGAATCATAGTCTTTTTCCAGCTATTTTGGGATCTACTAGTTATATGCATTACCAATCTTTTGCTCTAACGAATTTTTTCCAAATGGGAACTTTTTGATTCGTAGTATAACAGCATAATTGGACTAGACGATGATTTTAAGAGATAAAGTGGCATTCCATCTACGGATTTTTTTAACTTAATTATAGTGTAGGAAGTATCGCTAGATTTTCCAGCATCTACTATTTTTACAATATTGCCAGTCTTGAATTTATGAGTTATATTTTGAATTTGACTTTTTTGCATCCCTTTGATTTGCATACCAGCACCGTTATTTTCCGTTCAATAAAGGTTTAGGTAGGAAATCAAAATTTACAAGCAAACCAATTAAAGTCATGCGTTATGCCTCACAAATTTAAAATTATTATTGTAAATTCTTCTAGTAATTAATTAGTAGATTGACTTTAAACCATATCTATGGAACAGAGGATCTGCTGGGCAAATACCGACAATTTTGATGAAGCTGATATTGTTATAATCGGCGTACCAGACGAATCACAATCACATGCTTTGAGAAAAGGAACTTCAGAGGCACCAGACTGGATTAGACGAATTTCAAATTTGCGAGACACTTACACAAGAAAGGGGAAAAAATCACTTGGTCTACCTTATTCTGGTTTTAAACATAAAGTATACGATTATGGAAACATAACAAGGGACCAAATTGGCGAGGTTTATGATAAAATCCTCTCAAAATCAAAAATTCCGCTATTGATTGGCGGAGATCACTCTATTTCAACACGCATAATAAAATCAATCTCAAAAAGAAAAGAACCGTTATCGCTTGTTTATTTTGATGCACACCCAGATTTTGTCAGCTCAACTACAGATTACTATGGCTCGGTTTTTCATGATGTATTACCACAGATTGACATTAAATCAAGTTTACAAATAGGAGTTAGGACACCAGAGCAAGAAGAGCTTGATAATTTAAAAAAATATGATCTTAAAGTAATAACACCATTTGAAATTTCTGAAAAGGGAATAGAACATGTTACAAAATCTATTCTAGACACTATTGGCAAAAACGTATACGTCTCTTTTGATATGGATTGTATCGATCCTGCATTTGCACCTGGCGTCTCAGTACCTGTGCCACTTGGCCTAACAAACATTGAAGCAGTTTATCTTCTAAAAGCAATTACAAAAAAAGGAATTCTGGGCATGGATATAATGGAAGTATGTCCTAGCTATGACATAAAGGACAGAACATCACACCTTGCATCACGCATGATCTCAGAAGTAGTATCTTGCTGTTGATTTAAAATAACATAACGACGTAGCTTATCCATGTTTGAAAACGAGTACACGTGGGGCAAGGCAGTAGCTAGTAATGCAACAAAAGAGTTTGACGAAAAATTTGAAAAAGCAGTTGAAGAAATAAAAAAAGATCTAGGCAAAGACTATCCAATAATAATAAACGGAAAGGAACTTTTCTTAGACGAAAAATTCGAAGTAAAATCGCCATCTGATACAAGAATTATACTAGCTAGATTTCCAAGTGCTACAAAAGAAGATACTTCAAGTGCGATAAATTCTGCCAAAGAAGCCTTTCCAAAATGGAGTAGAATTTCATATCAGCAAAGAGCAAAGATATTCAAAGACTGTGCAGATGAGTTTTCTAAACAAAAATTTCATCTAGCTGCTCTAATGTCATTTGAAAACGGAAAAAATAGACTCGAAGCAATGGGAGATATTGATGAAGCAATTGACTTTATGCGATTTTATGCCTATCAATTAGAGATTAACAACGGTTTTTCAAAAGAGACAAAGCATCCAAACCCGAAAGAAAAGACAAGAACCGCACTAAAGCCATATGGAGTATGGGGAGTTATTGCGCCGTTTAACTTTCCTTCTGCAATTGCAATAGGAATGACAACTGGTGCCCTAATTACCGGAAATGCTGCAGTACTAAAGCCAGCAAGCGATACGCCAATTTCATCTTTTAAATTTGCACAAACAATTTACAAAAAACTACCAACAGGTGCAATTAATTTTCTTACAGGAGCAGGAAGTGTTGTTGGAAAAACACTAATCGAAAGCCCGCTAGTTGATGGAATTGTATTTACCGGCTCACGAAACGTAGGAATGTCAGGATTTAAGAAATTTACAGAAAAAGTGGCAAAACCATTCATTGCAGAGATGGGAGGAAAAAACCCAGTAATTGTAACAGACTCTGCAGATCTTGAAAAAGCAACAGATGGGGTATTGCGTGCAGCATTTGGCTATGGTGGTCAAAAATGTAGTGCATGTTCAAGAGTATATGTTCAAAAAAAGGTGGCTGATGAGTTTACTAAAAAATTGGTTGAAAAAACAAAAACAATCAAAGTCGGACTTCCATGGAAAAAAGATGTCTTTTTGGGCCCAATAATTAATGAATCTGCTCTAGAAAAATTTCAAGAGGCTGTTGCTCATGCACAAAAGGATGGTGGACAGATACTAGCAGGAGGATCGATTCTAAAATCTGGTGAACTTGAACACGGCTATTATGTAGAGCCAACCATAGTAACAAGACTCCCAAAGAATCATAGACTCCTGAAAGAAGAATTGTTTTTGCCGTTTCTTTGTATAGAATCATATGAAGACTATGATGAAGCCATAAAGCTAGCAAATGATATAGAATACGGCTTGACTGCAGGAGTTTTTAGCGAAAACAAAGAACAGCTTGAAAAATTCTTTGATAACATAGAAGCTGGTGTAGTTTATGCAAACCGCGCCTCAAGCGCTACAACTGGTGCACTTGTAGGCAGTCAGCCATTTGTCGGCTGGAAGGATTCTGGCTCTTCAGGAAAAGGAGCAGGCGGAGAAAGATATTTGCTTCAATTTTTGCGAGAACAAACTCAGACTCGATGTGACTGAATAAAGGAGCTACCAAGCAACAGAATGTTTCGTTTTCTCTCCTTTAGTCTTCGAATAGAATAGGGAAGCCAATTGGTTCCATATGGAATGTATTCTGAAACAGAAAACCTCTGTTTTACAAGTTCTAGTTTTAGCTCGTCTCTTATCCCCTTTAGCATCTGAAACTCAAACTGGCGCACATATTTTTTTGAAAATGCAACTGCAGCATCTATCATCTTGCAGTCATGAGTTGCTATACCAAACTCGTTTCCTTTTTTAAAAAGAAGTTTTGTAAGGTTTAGGAAATTTTCATCTACTTGGTCTTTTGATTTGTATGAAATTTTGGCGCTTTCTCTATACGCTCCTTTTACAAGTCTTATTTTTGCTCCACGCTCAAGTAAGTCTACAAGATCATTTTTTGTTCGCTTGAGGTTTGCTTGTAGTGCAAGTCCAAGCCTTTCATAGCTGCTAAAGATCTTGTGATAGACTTCCAAGATTTCATCTGTGTGATCAGATGATTCCATATCTATCCACACAAACGAATTTGATAGTGTAGCAGTTTTTATTATGGCACTAAAACTTTTGATACATTCTTTTTTGCTTACTAAAAGTCCAACTTGGGTTGGTTTAACAGAGATGCCACCTTCAATTTTTGATTTTTTCAAAGACAAAAGAATTGTCTGATATTCATTTACAGTTTCTGCTATGATTTTTTTTGATGTATTGTACTCGCCTAGCTTATTGATAATCACATTCATCTTTTTTTTGTAGGTCTGTCGTGCAGATCTCAGTGCATCCTCTAATGTATCTCCTGCAATCCACTGCTTTGCAAAACCAAACAGGGCCTTTTCCATAATTCGTGTAACAGACACCATGGTAACAAAGAAAGAATGGTAACAATTGAATTTTTATCAAGACATATTTAGAAACAAATTGTGCTAAAATCATGGACCCTGTACTAAAACTACAATATACAATAGATGCCCTGTTTGGAACTGGAGTTTCGCGCCATTTACCTAAAGAACTTGAAATTACATTCTCACGCAAGACAGGGAGAATTCGCGAAGTATATCATGACAAAAGACTTCTTTGTGTTTTGAGAATTGACGGCGGCCTTGCCATTTCGCCTTATTTTGCTCAAATGCTATTGAAAAGTAAGCGATTCAAGGAACACTGCGTTGAAGTAGATGAAGAGTCAAAGCCATTTGTCGAAGACGGCAAGTCAGTTTTTTGTAAACACGTTGTATGGTGTGGAAAAAACATTAGGATACAATCAGACGTTCCGGTATTATACAAAAACAAAGTAATAGCTGTTGGAAAAGCAGTCTTGCCATCTGAGCTTATTTCCCAAATGAAAAGAGGCGTTGCAATTAAAGTTAGAGATAGTTTAAAAAGTCCGAAAAAAGGAGATGAGACATCATGATGCGCGGCGGAAACCGTCAGATGAGAAGAATGCTAGACAAGATGGGTCTTGATATGAGTGAGATCCCAAACGTCCAAGAAGTCATAATAAAAACTGACAAAAAAGAGATCATCTTATCAAAGCCTGCTGTTACTGAGATGAAAGCAAAGGACAACTCTATTTTTCAAATAGTTGCAAATGGAATTGAAGAAAGAGAACTTGAAGTTCAAATATTTAGTGACGAAGACATTCAGCTAGTCTGTCAGCAGGCAAATGTAAGTGAAGAGCAGGCAAAAAATGCACTAGCAGAATCAAAAGGCGATCTTGCAAGGGCCATATTGTTGCTTACTACCAAATGAATGATTTAATCATCAGTTGAACATGTTGTGTCAACGATACTCAAGGAATAAACCTAAATTCCTCATTCCCACATGAAAGCTATCGATCCGCTAATTCATACAAAAATTGGGATTGCAACAACCTATGGGAAACCTTATTTCAAGTTTGTAAAGGCACTAAAAACACTAAACCTTCAATTTGATTCTCTTTTGCCAGAACAAATCACCACATATGACGGAAGCCTTGTTTTAACAACTACAAAGGAAAGTCCACAATCTTTTAGCAAACCGCTACTTTATGAAGAAATTTGCGATAAAGACCCAACAGTAATTCATGGATTACTAGTCAAGGAGCTTGATTTAGGCCTTGAAAAAGACGAGCTTATAATTGGAATAGACCCAGGTCACAGAATAGGGCTATCTGTATTTTACTATGGAAAAGAAATTGATAGCTCGATTTTTACCTCAGTTGATGAACTGGTCTTGCATGTAGTAAACATTCTTGCCGAGCTAAAGGCAAAAAGAAAGATAGTAAAGGTTGGAAACGGAAACATGGACATTGCAAGAAAAATAACCGAGATGCTGAATCTTCGATTTTGCTCTCACTTTGAGCTAGAGTTTGTAGATGAGCGCAAGACCACGCTTAAGATAAAAAACCAAAACCAGCGGG